>JAWLFD010000120.1:0-7322 GCA_041685745.1 Wenzhouxiangella sp. | reverse complement strand
ATCGTGGCCCGGCTCATCGGACAGGGTGGTGCGGGTGTTGTCCAGCGAAAAGGCGTCGTAGCCGTTGTCGATGTCCAGGTACAGCCCGGTGAAGTCGACTGTCAGCCGCCGGTGCGGGCGCCAGCGCAGGCGGCCGCGCAGGGTCTGCTCGTCGATCCCGGCGAGGTCATCGCGATCCAGGAACGCGTTGTCCTGGTAGCCGTCGCTGCGCTCGCTGCCGTAGGCCAGGCGATACCCGAGCGTCTCGCTCAACGGGCCCGACACCACGCCTTGAAACGCGCGGGTGCCGAACTCGCCCAGGCGCATCTCGAAGCGGCCGGCGAAGGTGCTGGTGGGGGCCGCCGAGACCATGTTGATCATGCCGGCCAGGGCGTTGGCGCCGAACAGCGTGCCCTGCGGACCGCGCAGGATCTCGACCTGCTCGATGTCCAGCGTGCTGGCCGCACCACCGAGCCCGGTCAGGTCGATGCCGTCGACCAGGAGTCCGACCGAAGCGTTGGACGGTTCGACGAACTGGCTGCGCGCGCCGATCCCGCGAATCTGGAAAAACCGACCGCGCGAGGCGCCGCTGGATAAATTGACGTTGGGGGCCAGGTTGAGCACGTCTTCCAGGTGGGCGGCATTGCGCTGGCGGGCGGTCTCGGCATCGATGACCGTGGCGCTGCCGCTGAGATCGAACAGGCCGACGGGCCGGAACTCGGCCGTGACCACGATGCGGTCGGTCAGGTCCGTGGTCTCGTTGTCGTTGTTGTCCTGGTCCTGGGCGGCGGTCGCCAGGGGAAACACCAGCCACAGGCCGGCAATCAGGGTTGAAGCTTTCATGGGCAGGTCTCCTTGAGAAAAAGCCAAAGGGAGACCCGGTCTGCACGGGGGATGGTCGCGTTCCTGTCCCTACGCCGGCATGATCCGGATCAGGTTCAACGGGTCCACCCATCTAGGGTGTCTCAGGCCGCATGGCCGCCCCGAGGAATCGCGTACAGCTTAACGTGTTCGACCGGTCGCGAAAAGTGCCGTGCGGCCGGTCTGCCGATCAGTGGTCGTGGGCAGTGGCGCTATCGCCGCCGATCACCCGCTCCAGGTACATTTTCAGCCGTTCCCAGGCGTGGGCTGCGGCCGGGCGGTTGTTGGCCGGGTCGCGTTCGGTGTAGAGCCAGAAGCCATGATCGACGTCGTCGTAGATGTGGACATCGTTGTCGATGCCGGCCGAGCGCAGGGCCTCGACGAAGGCCTCGACTTCGGCCACCGGGATGCCGCGGTCGTTTTCGGCGAAGGTGCCGTAGACCTCGTGGTGGATGTGTGACATGGCTTCCGGGTCGTCGAGCAGCGAGCCGTAGAAGATCGCCGTGCCATCGTGGCGCTCGCCGCCCAGGGCGTACGACAGCGCCAGGCCGCCGCCGAAGCACCAGCCCACGGTGGCGACCTTGCCGGTGGCCGGGGTGTTCTCGCGCACCCAGCGCACGGCTGCATCGAGGTTGCGGATGATGGTGTCCTCATCGGCCCGGGCTTCGCGCATCAGGGCGATGTTCTCGTCGCGATTCGAGCCCGTCTGTCCGCGGTAAAGGTCGGCGGCAAAGGCGATGTAGCCATGGGCGGCGAAGGCGTCGGCGGTGTGGCGGATGCGCTCGACCACGCCGTTCCACTCGTGGACCAGGATCACCGCCGGAAACGGCCCTTCGCCTTCGGGCACGGCCAGGTAGCCGCGGGTAGCCGGGTCTTCGTCGAAGTAGGCCACTTCACGTCCTTCGATCGATTCGGCCTGGCCGGAGATGGCGCGCATCATCGCGTCTTCGGGTGAGGCGGCGGCCGCCAGGGGAAGCGCCGAGGTGGTCAGCACGATGGCGAGCAGCCGGGTCAAACGGGTCAAGGTTGGCATCTTCGTTTTCCTCGAACTGGGTCGGGTCAGGAAGGGACTATAACGTCTGGGTCGTGCAGCTTCGGTCGGGTCACTCGTAATGCGTCCTCAGGCACAGAATCTTGATGACGCGTTCTTCCTCAAGTACCTGGTAGACCAGGCGCCAGTTCACCAGTCCAGAGCCTCGGCACAGTCTTCGGCGGGGGTGGCCAGGCCCTCGCTTCGCTGGCAGTGATGGTCGCCATGAAGCTTCTCCTCAAGTTGGTCACTAAACAGTGCACGAAGTTACGGTCGTACGGTATAGCGTCATGCGGGGGTCAAAGCGAAGGTACGCCTTATCGCAGATGAACGCAGGGCGAAGACAAGGCTTCTCCAGCCCGGGCGGCGCCAAGTCACCATCCAGCAGGACTTCGCTCAAGCCAACGCGCAATGAATACATCAAGAATGGTGCCGGGCGCCGGCCTGGTCCAGGCACCGTCCCGCTCACGAAGCCTTGGCTGGCCGGTCTGACAATGGGGCAGACTCAATCCCTTCCGCCTATGTCGTGAAGAATTGTCCTGCGCCGCTGGAACTGTTTCCGCCGACCCGTTCAGCCGCCCTGGCCCGCCTGGCCGATTTCGTCCCGCGCGCCGGGCGCGCTTACGCCGCCGAGCGCAACGCCGATCCCGGTCCCGGGCTCAAGTCCAACGTTTCCATGCTCTCGCCTTACCTGCGCCATCGCATCCTGACCGAGCGGGAAGTGATTGCCGCGGTTGTCGAACAGCACCGTCCGAACCAGGCCGAGAAGTTTATCCAGGAGGTCTTCTGGCGCACTTACTGGAAGGGCTGGCTGCAGATGCGGCCGCAGGTCTGGCGGGATTTCCTGGCCGAGCGTGATACTGAGCGCGAGCGGGTCGAGGCCAGCGGCGGTCTGGCTCGCGCCCTGGCCGAGGCCGAGTCCGGCCGCACCGGCATCGCCTGCTTTGACGACTGGGCGCATGAACTGGCCGGGACCGGCTACCTGCACAACCACGTGCGCATGTGGTTTGCCTCGATCTGGATCTTCACCCTGCGCCTGCCCTGGACGCTGGGTGCGGATTTCTTTTTGCGTCATCTGCTCGATGCCGACCCGGCCTCCAATATCTTGAGCTGGCGCTGGGTCGCCGGCATCCAGACCGCGGGCAAGACCTACCTGGCCCGGCCGGACAATATCGAGAAATACACCCAGGGCCGATATCGCCCGACCGGCCTGGCCGAAACCGCCGATCCTGTTCGCGACGAAGCCCCGTACCCGTGCGAAGCCCTGGAAGCACTGCCCGCCGTGGCCCGCGACCAGCCGGCGCTGCTGCTGGTGCATGGTGAGGATCTGAGCGCTTCGGCCTGTCTGAGCAACAAGTTCGATCTGCGCGGTGCAGTCGTTGTCAGCGGCGGTCATCAACAAGTCCCCTGGCCCTTCGGCGACAAGGCCGAGGCTTTCATGCAAGCAGCGGCTGCCGATGCCGCCGAATCGCTGCGCAAAGAACGGGACTTCGAAGTGGTACTCCGGGACAATCTCGACGTCGAGGCGATCAGTCGCCAGGCGCAAGCCGCCGGCGTCGAGATCGTTGTCACTTCACAAGCCCCGGTCGGACCGCTGGCCGACGGGCTCGAGCGGCTGGCGCGCGAGCTGGATCAGCGTGCAATCTCGCTGTATCGGGTCCGCAACCACTGGGACGCGCGGGCCTGGCCGCATGCGGTCAAGGGCTTTTTCCCCTTCAGAAAGATAATCCCCAGGCTGCTGGAGCAGGCCGGCGTGGTCTGAGGGCAGGGGCTTGGCATCGACCGCCCGGGCGCTCAGCGTGGCCCGCTAGGGGATGGTTCCAGGAGGTCGTTGTGGCCAGTGGAAGGCGCGCAGCGGCGATGCTAGACTCAAACCGTTGGCTTTGAGTTGCAGAGGTTGACCATGGCTTCCCGACTCAGACTTTGGGTTCTGGGTGCTTGCGCGCTGGTCGGCGCAGTGCTGATGTCGAGCGCAACGGCGCAACCGGAAGATGCCAGCTTCGCTGAACATACGCCCGGCTACCGCCACTACAACGAGGCCATGTATTCCTACCGTGCCGGGCAGTACGCCAGCGCCAGGTCGAAGTTCAAGGTGGCTGCGCGCTGGGGCGACAAGCTGTCGCAGTACAACCTCGGGATCATGAACTACCTGGGCCAGGGCGCGCCGGAGGACGCGGCGCGCGCCTGGGCATGGGTGACGCTGGCCGCCGAGCGTGACTATCCGATGATGCTGGATATGGCCGACCAGATTTACGATGGCTTGAGCGAGGCCCAGAAGGCTCAGGGCCGAAGCATTCTGGAAGACGAACTGATCCCCGAATTCGGCGACGAAGTGGCTATCGAACGTACCGCGAAACGCATGCAACGCGAGCGCAAGCGCGTGACCGGCTCGCGCACCGGCGCGGTCGGTAATCTGACCGTGATCGACCGCTCTGGCCGCAGCCGCAGTGGCCGTGACTTCTATCGCCCTGAGGCCTGGGATTTCCGCCAGGTCGTCGAGCAGGAAACCCGGATGTTCAAGGGCCTGGAACTCGGCGAGGTGACCTTGCGGGATGTGGAGGACCCGGAGACCGAAACCAATGAGCCTGACGACTCCGAGCCATGAGCTCTTCTGACCCTTTTCGCGATTGTCATAACAGCAGGCTGAGCAGCACCAGCGGCAGACTGACCAGCGCCACGACGACCTGAAACAGGCAGGCCAGGATGGCCAGGCTGATCAGCAGCAGCACCGGCAGCGTGAACAGCCGAACGGCGCCGGCGTAGCGGATCAGCGCGAGCCGGTGGCCGAGGATTTCGCGGCGTATCGACCACAGCTTGCGCAGCAGCGCGACGGGGCCGCGGTGCGCGGCGGCGGGGGCGCTGGGCGGCGCGGCGCTGCCTGCGCCGAGGCGCTGCGGCAGCCGGCCCAGGCTTTCGAGCCCCAGCGTGGTCAGCAGTACCACCGCACCCGGCAGCAGCAGGATCAGTCCGATCACCGCGGCCGGGACGGCCAGCAGGAAATGCGGAATCGAACCCAGAATCACGAACAGCACCAGCCACAGCCAGGCCGCCGAGACCAGCCCAATCCAGCCCAGCAGCCGAATCCGGCGCACCAGCGTTTGCGCCAGTGTTGCGATGCGGGCCGCGCGCGCGGCAAGACTGCTGTCGGTCGTCGTTCTGTTCATCAATCATCGTCTCTGCGTGGGCTTGCGCGTCGGGATGGAGTTCTGATGTCGGCTGTTGACGGACAGTCGACCAGTAGATGGTTCACCGTCTACCAGGTCATGGCGTGGTAGATCACCAGGGAGACCACAGCGGCCGTCGTCGCCAGGGAAAAAATCGCCAGGTAGCCGTCGCGCGCGATCAGCGACAGGCCGAAAGCGGTCAGCGCGGCTCCGGCCAGAGTTGCGCTGAACGGTATGAATTCAAGCATCGGCATGATCAGGGCGACCAGCAGGGCCGAGGTTCCGATCAGATGGCTGCCGGTGCCCATCACGAGAAAACTCAGGCGTGGACGAAAAAACCGATCGATGAACCGGGCCGGACGCTCCAGCCGATCGAGAATCTTCTCCAGGTCGGGTCGCGTGACCGAACGCTCGCGCAGGAATCGGGGCAGCCAGATTCGGCGGCGCCCCGCCAGTAGCTGCCCGGAAACGAGAATCACCAGCAGCGCCATCAGCGTTGGCACGCCGGGGATGTCACCGATCAGTGGCGCAAGCGTCACCAGCCCGGCAATCAGCAGAATCGGTCCGAACGAACGGCGCCCGGTCATCTGCAGGATGTCATCGAGCTGCACCGGGCTGTGGTCCAGGTCGATGGTGCGCAGCGTATCGAGCAATTGCTGCAGGCTTCTGATGTCAGGGTCCATGGTTGATTTGTCGGACAGCGTCTTCGAATCGGGTTTTTCTGCCAAAAAACAAAAAGCCAGGATCAGGCCATGATACGTTCATCAGGTACCGAACGAAAAAGGAACACCCCATGACAACCGCAAGCGAAAAGGAACTCAAGGAACTCAGGGAAGAATTCGCCAGCCTCAAATCCGATGTCTCCGAGATCGGCAAGTCGATTTCCAAGATGGCAAAAGATAGCGCCAGCCAGGGGAGCCATAAAATCCGCGACGCGGCCGAAGAAGGCCGCGAGCGCTTGAGCAATGCAGCCCATCGCTCGGGCCAGCAGGTCCGCCGCGGCTGGGATTCGTTCGAAAGCGAAATCGAGGACCGGCCCATGACCAGCCTGGCCATTGCCCTGGGGCTGGGCTTCATCCTCGGCAAATTGCTGGATCGCTGAGCCTGCCGGAACTGGAGCATGTTTGAGCGTCTGAAAAAGAAAGCCGAGACCGGCGCGATCACGGCCTTGATCGTCATCCCGCTGGCTGTGTGCGTGATCGCCTTTCTGGCGCTGGCGTGCTATTTCAGCCTGCTGCCGATGCTGCCGCCGGCGCTGGCGGCCCTCGTGACCGCTGCCGCGGGCATTGTCCTGATCGCGTTCGTGCTGTTGATCGCCAAGTTATCGGCGGCTGGGGCCCAAAAGCGCCCGCCTGCGGAGGCGCTGGATCCCGGCGAAGAGTTCGAGGCCTTTCTGCGCAAGCAGGCCAAGCAGGCCGACCCGGTGCTGACCCAGTGGGTCCGCGACCACCCGGACAGGGCGGCGGTGACGACGCTGCTGCTCGGCGTGGCCGCCGGCTACAGTCAGGCCGTGCGCCGGGTGCTGCTGGATACCTATCTGCAGCGCGCTGAATCCGAAGGCCGCAAGCGCGGCAGTCGGGTCGACGACTAGTAAAAGCCCCAGGCCGCTCAAAGCAGGTACAGCGCAAGCTGGCCGATCAGTGCCCCGAGGCAGACGAACAAACCGGCCCAGGGGATGAACGCGGGCACGTTGGGTACGTTTTCCGGCTGTTCGCGTCGCTTGAACACGATCAGCGAAGCGTTGACCCCGAAGAAGACGACAAGAATGGCGAACCCCGTACCCGTTGCCAGCTGCTTGAGCGGTACGAACAGCGCCAGCCCCAAAACGATGACGCCGACGGTCAAAGTCGCCGCCAGTGGGGTGTCGGTTATTGCGCTGACTCTTCCCAGGGTCGCCGGCGCGCCGCGGCCGTCGCGGCCGGCATCGAACAGCAGCCGGGCCGAGGCGATCACCTGAGTGAGGGCGCCGTTGACGATCACGGCCAGGCTGGCCAGGGCGATCGGCAGTTCCGGCCAGCCTTCGCGACCGGCTGCCAGCACCAGCGGGGCCTTGGCCGCGGCCAGCTCCTCGAGTCCGCCGACTCCGACGAGCGCGGCCGATACCGTCAGGTAGAACAGAAAAACCACAGCCAGCGACAGAACCATCGCCTGGGGCAGAACGCGCCTGACGTCGCGTACTTCTTCGGCCGCCTGGGCCATGTCGCCAAAGCCGATGAACGAATAGATCGCCAGGAACGCGCCACCCAGCAACGCTGCCCCGGCCGAGCCGTCGATCTGCGCCGGTGCCG
>JAWLFD010000003.1:0-29103 GCA_041685745.1 Wenzhouxiangella sp. | reverse complement strand
CTTCGAGCGGATCCAGCGCCGGGTTGTCGACTTCGACAGCGGTGAATACGTCGATCCGCCGGGTGGTTTCGACCCCGTGCGGGCGGTCCGGGACCCGGCCCAGTCGAACGCGCTCAGCGGCGATCCGGCCGGGATCGGGCGCCGGACGCATTACGGCGAGGTTTTCCTGGCCCGGTCCGAAGACGGTACTCTAGAGCGCGTCATTCTGCCGGTGCACGCCTACGGGCTGTGGTCGACCATGTACGCGTTTCTGGCGCTGGAGCCCGACCTGCGCACGGTGGCCGGCATCAGTTTTTTCGAGCACGGTGAGACCCCGGGCCTGGGGGGAGAAATCGAGAACCCGCGCTGGCAGGCCGGCTGGGAAGGCAAGCAGGTCAGGGAGGCCGACGGCGAAGTGCGCTTTCGCGTCGATCGTGGACGAACCCCGGAGGGCGTCGCCGACGCCGAGCACCGAATCGACGGTCTGTCGGGTGCGACGATCACCTCGCGCGGGGTCGAGAACATGGTCCAGTTCTGGCTGGGCGAGCAGGGGTATGGTCCCTATCTGGCCCGGCTGGAAAGTCGAATGCAAATCGGAGAGGTGTTGTAGACATGGCGCAACTGAAAACACGCGACGTCCTGCTGGGGCCGGTGTTTGCCAACAACCCGATCGCCCTGCAGATTCTCGGAATCTGCTCGGCGCTGGCGATCACCACCCAGCTGAGCACGACGGTGACGATGTGTCTGGCGGTGATGTTCGTGCTGACGCTGTCGAATTTCTTCGTCTCGCTGATCCGCAATATCATTCCTTCCAACATCCGCATCATCGTCCAGATGACCATCATCACCACCCTGGTGATCGTGGTCGATCAGTTTCTGCAGGCCTTTGCCTTCCAGCTCAGCCGCGAGTTGTCGGTGTTCGTCGGCCTGATCATCACCAACTGCATCGTCATGGGCAGGGCCGAGGCCTTCGCCATGCAGAATCCGCCGCTGATTTCGGCCGTCGACGGGCTGGGCAACGCCCTGGGCTACTCGGTGGTTTTGCTGCTCGTCGGCTTTTCGCGCGAGTTGTTCGGTTCGGGCAGCATCTTCGGTGTGCAGGTGCTGCCGCTGGTCAGCGAAGGCGGCTGGTATCAGCCCAACGGCCTGATGCTGCTGCCGCCGAGCGCGTTCTTCCTGATCGGCGGATTCATCTGGATCTTGCGCAGCGTGCGCGTCGAGCAGGTCGAAAAGGAGCCGTTCGAGATCGTCCCCAATACCCGCACCTCTCCGGCGTTCTGATGCAGCAGGAGCGCGTCTGATGTTTGAACAGTACCTGAGCCTTTTCCTGCGCGCGGTCTTCGTCGAGAACATGGCGCTGGCCTTCTTTCTGGGCATGTGCACCTTCCTGGCGATTTCGAAGAAGGTCGAAACCGCGCTCGGGCTGGGCATCGCCGTGGTCGTGGTCCTGACCCTGACCGTGCCGGTCAACAATTTCATCCTGCACAATTTTCTCGACGAGGGTTCGCTGGCCTGGACCGGCATCGCCGCGCTCGAGCAGGTCGACCTGCGCTTCCTGGGCCTGATGTGCTACATCGGCCTGATCGCCGCCATCGTCCAGATCCTGGAAATGTTTCTCGACCGCTACGTCCCGGCGCTGTACAACGCGCTGGGAATCTTTCTGCCGCTGATCACGGTCAACTGCGCCATTCTCGGCGCCAGCCTGTTCATGGTCGAGCGCAACTACCGGTTCGGCGAGTCGGTGGTGTTCGGTTTCGGCGCCGGGGTGGGCTGGGCGCTGGCGATCGTGCTGCTGGCCGCCATCCGCGAAAAACTCAAGTACAGCGACGTGCCCGAAGGCCTGCGCGGCCTGGGTATCGTGTTCATCATCACCGGCCTGATGTCGCTGGGCTTCATGTCGTTTGCGGGGGTGCAGCTGTGATCTGGACCGAAATCATCGCCGGGGTGGTCATGTTCACCGGTGCGGTGCTGCTGATGGTGGGACTGATTCTGGTGGCCCGATCGCGCCTGGTCAGCACCGGAGAGGTCAGCATCGAGATCAACGGCGACCCCGACAAGTCGGTCTCCACGGCCGCCGGCGGCAAGCTGCTGGGCACGCTGGCCGAGCAGGGCATCTTCCTGTCGTCGGCCTGCGGCGGTGGCGGGACCTGTGGGCAGTGCGTGTGCAAGGTCATCGAGGGCGGCGGCGACGCGCTGCCGACCGAGCGCGAGAAGCTCTCGCGCGGTGAAATCCGCGACGGCAAGCGCCTGTCCTGCCAGGTCGCGGTCAAGCGCGACATGAAGATCGAGGTGCCCGAGGAATTCTTCGGCGTCAAGAAGATCGAATGCGAGGTCGTTTCCAACGACAACGTGGCGACCTTCATCAAGGAACTGGTGCTCAAGCTTCCCGAAGGCCTGGACGTGAAGTTCCGCGCCGGCGGGTTCATGCAGTTCGCCATTCCCAGCTTCGAGGCACGTTTCGCCGACTTCCAGGTGCTCGAGGAATACCGCGAGGACTGGGATCGTTTCGACCTGTTCAAGCTCCAGCTCCAAAACCGCGAGGAAGAAACCGTCCGGGCCTATTCCATGGCCAATTACCCGGAAGAAAAAGGCGTACTGAAGTTCAACATCCGCATCGCCACGCCGCCGCCGCGCCAGGCCGACGCGCCGCCGGGCATCGCCTCGACCTACCTGTTCAATCTCACGCCCGGCGACAAGGTCACCGTGTTCGGCCCGTTCGGGGAATTCTTCGCCAAGGACACCGACGCCGAGATGGTGTTCATCGGCGGGGGAGCCGGCATGGCGCCGCTGCGGGCGCATATCTTCGACCAGCTCAATCGCCTTAAAACCGACCGCAAGATCACTTTCTGGTATGGCGCGCGTTCGCTGCGCGAGGCCTTCTACGTCGAGGAGTTCGATCAACTGGCCGCCGAGCATCCCAATTTCGAATGGCACCTGGCCCTGTCCGACCCACTGCCGGAAGACAACTGGGAAGGCTATACCGGCTTCATCCACCAGGTGGCGCTGGACAATTATCTCAAGGGTCATTCCGCGCCCGAAGACTGCGAATACTACCTGTGCGGGCCGCCGATGATGAATTCCGCCGTGCTGGCGATGCTCGATGACCTGGGTGTGGAGCCCGAGAACATCCTGCTTGACGACTTCGGTGGCTGAAACCGCTCGCCCGACTGCCCGCGTCCTGCGTCTACTGCCGCTGGCGCTGCTGGTGCTGTGGCTTGCCGGCTGCAGCCGGCCGCCGGAAGCGCCGACCCTCGACGGGCAGACCATGGGGACCTACTGGATGGTGCGCCTCGGCAGCCTTCCGGACGGGTTCGCCACCGACGAGCTGCGCGCGCAGATCGAGGCGCTGCTCGAACAGGTCAACGACGAGATGAGCACCTACCGGCCCGACTCGTCGATCAGCCGGTTCAATCGCGCCGAGCCCGGCACCGCGCTCGACCTGCCGGCCGGCTTTGCCCGGGTGCTCGGCGAGGCCCTGGACTGGGCCGAGCAGACCGATGGCGCGTTCGATCCCACCGCCGGGCCGCTGGTCAACCTGTGGGGCTTTGGTCCCGGCGACGCGGAACGCACCATTCCGTCGCCCGAGCGCATCGAGCAGGTCAGGGCCAGCGTCGGATGGCAGCGTATCGTCTACGATGCCGACCGCGCCCGCCTGATCCAGCCCGGCGAGCTCTACCTCGATCTGTCGGCGATCGCCAAGGGCTGGGGGGTGGACGTGCTGGCCGAGCACTTGATCTCGGTCGGAATCGAGGATTTCCTGGTCGATATCGGCGGCGAACTGCGCGTCAACGGCACCCGGCCGGACGGGGAGCGCTGGCGGGTCGGCATCGAGCGGCCGGCGGCCGACCGGCGCGAAGCCGTCACGATCGTGGAGGTCAGCGATCTGGCCATCGCCACCAGCGGCAACTACCGCAACTTCTTCGAAGCCGAGGGGCAGCACTTTTCGCATCTGATCGACCCGCGCAGCGGACGCCCGATCACCCACTCGACCGTTTCGGTGACGGTGGCAGCCGAGACCGCCACCGCGGCCGATGCGCTGGCGACCGCGCTGAGCGTGATGGCCGTCGACGAGGCCTGGCGGTTTGCCAGCGAGCGCGGACTGGCGGTATTCTGGCTCACGTCGGATGATCAGGCGCTCGCCGAGCGCATGACGCCGGCCTTTGAACAATTGCTCAACACCGGAGAACCCTAGATGCTGACCACCTTGATCGTAAGCGCCGTGCTGATGCTGGCCCTGTTCGCGGCCATGATGGTCGGTGTGCTGATGGGCAGAGAGCCGATCAAGGGCTCGTGCGGCGGCCTCGGCGGAAACGGCGAATGCCCGTGCGGTCGCACGCCCGGCAGTTGCGCTACCGATCCGGCCGGCGCGGCCGAGTCCGATCGGCGCAGCGTCAGCGCTTCAGAATGAATCGGTGGTTGATGATTTCGGTCAGGTCGGGCGGAAACTTCTTCGATTTGCGGTCCTTGAACGCTTCCTGGTAGAAGCCGTTGAGGGCATGCAGGATGTCGCGGCGGCTGACAATGCCCAGTAGTCGACCCTCGGCGGCCACCGGCAGATGCCGATAGCGGTGATTGACGAAGATCGAGGCCAGGGTAAACACATCCATTTCCGGCTCGATGCAGACCGGGTGCCGTTTCATCATCGTCTTGACCGTCTGCCGGGGCGCCGGCGAGCCGAAAAAGACCTCGTTGGACAGATATTCCAGGCAATCGCCTTCCGACAGGAATCCGACCAGCACGCGATGGCCGTCCGCGTCTTCTTCGACGACGGGCGCGTTGGAGACCTTGTGCCGCTTGAGAAACCGGATGGCTTCATCCAGCGACATTTCGGGGGTCACCGTATGCACCTTGCGCGTCATGAAGTCCTGGGCCTGGGGGGCGCTTTTCTGATTCACTTTCTTGAAGACTCCCTTTGCAACAACCGCACTGGCTTTTGCCCCGGAGTATAAACACACTCATCCGGAGTTCGGGGATCGGCGACGGTTTTTGTGCCGGGAACCTGAGGCTATACTGCGACCCAGAACAAACAGACTCACAAGGAGCAGAGGGTGCACAACATTCGTCAGATTCTGGCAGGGAAAGGCAGCGAAATCTGGTCGGTCAACCCCGATGATTTCGTGATCGAGGCGGTTCGGGAAATGGCGCGCTACCGCGTCGGCGCCATGCTGGTCATGCAGGACGGGGAAATGAAGGGGATGTTCTCCGAGCGCGACTATGCGCGCAAGGTCATCCTGGCCGACAAGTCTTCGCGCGAGACCCGGGTCGAAGAAGTCATGACCACGCCGCTGATCACGATCGATCCTCGCGCCACCGCCGAGGAGGGCCTGGCCCTGATGACGAGCAAGCGCGTTCGCCACTTGCCCGTGGTCGAGAACGGGAAACTGATCGGACTGGTTTCGATCGGAGACCTTGTCAACGCCGTGATTGTCGACCAGCAACGCCTGATCGAGCAGCTGGAAAGCTACGTCCGCGGCTGATCCCGGAGTGGTCGATCGATTCGCTTCCGGCCCGGCGGGAGGCGAGGGCGGAGTATCATGCCCGGCATGAATGAATCGAACCCAATCACGCTCGACGACCTCCGGCGCACGCTGGCCGAGGCCGACCGCCCGCTGACGCGACGTCGGCTATCGACCATGTTCGGCCTGGACAAGGCCGCTTCCGATCGCCTCCTCAAACCCCTGCTGGTCGATCTCGTCAACCGCGGCGAGGTCGTGCGCAATCGTCGCGCCGCCTACGGCCTGGCCCGCGAGATGGATCTGGTCGCCGGGCGCATCAGCGCGCACGCCGACGGATTCGGCTTTGTCATTCCCGACGCCGGCGGGGACGATCTCTATCTGTCGCCGCGCCAGATGCGCCAGGTCTTCAACGGCGACCGGGTACTGGCCGCCGTGACCGGCGTGGACCGGCGCGGACGCAAGGAAGGCGGCATCGTCGAAGTTGTCGAGCGCGCGCATGCCCAGGTCGTCGGACGGTTGATGATCGAAAGCGGGGTCGCCACGGTCGTGCCCGACGACCCGCGCCTGACCCACGACATCCTGATTCCTCTCGAGCGGGTCGGCCAGGCCCGTCCGGGCCAGATCGTGGTGGCCCGTATCGAGCGTCCGCCCAGCCCGCAGCGCGGCCCGGTCGGAGAACTGGTTGCCGTGCTCGGCCAGGCCGACGAGCCGGGCATTGCCACCGACATGGCCGTGTTCTCCTACCAGTTGCCGGCCGAGTTTCCCGACGAGGTGGTTGACCAGGCCAGGGCCTTCGGCGACGCAATCGATCCGGACATCGCCGCGGAGCGCGTCGACCTTCGGGATCTGCCGCTGATCACCATCGACGGCGCCGACGCGCGCGATTTCGACGACGCTGTCTACGCCGAGCCGCGTGGCGAGGGGTATCGGCTGATCGTGGCCATCGCCGACGTGGCCGAATACGTCCAGCCCGGCAGTCCGCTCGACACGGAAGCCTGCCAGCGCGGGACTTCGGTGTATTTCCCCGATCGCGTCATTCCCATGCTGCCCGAGGCGCTTTCGAACGGGTTGTGCTCGCTCAACCCGGATGTCGACCGCCTCTGCCTGGTCTGCGACATGAAGCTCGACGACCGGGGCAAGGTGCTGGGCAGCCGCTTCTATGAGGGCGTATTCCGCTCGCATGCTCGCATGACCTACGACCAGGTCGAGCGGATCGTCAACGGCGGCGATGCCGACCTTCGCGCTCGATTTGCCCACGTGCTCGAACCCCTGGACCAGCTCTACGCGGTCTATCGCGGCCTGGCGCGCCGGCGCCAGCGACGCGGCGCGCTGGATTTCGACTCGCAGGCGGTTTATTTCCAGTTCGATGCCGACGGGCGCGTGGCCGACATTCGCCTGAGCACCCGCCACGATGCTCACCGGCTGATCGAGGAGTGCATGATTGCCGCCAACGTCGAGGCCGCGCGCTTTGTCGGCGATCGGCTGCCCATGCTCTACCGGGTCCACGAGCCGCCGCAGTCCGACAAGCTCGAAGCGCTGGAGGAATTTCTTCGCGCCCAGGGCTTGAGCGTGCGCTGGAAAGACGAGCCCGAACCGGCCCAGTTTGCCGCCATCCAGAACCAGGTGGCCGACTCACCGCTGCGGCCGCTGGTCAACGCAGTCCTGCTCAGATCGCTGTCGCTGGCGGTCTACCAGCCCGAAAACCGCGGTCACTTCGGCCTCGCCCTGACCAGCTACGCGCACTTCACCTCACCGATCCGGCGCTACCCCGATCTGCTGCTGCACCGGGCCATCAAGCACCTGGTGCGCAAGCGTGATCGCAGTCGCTTTGCGTACGGCTCGGAGCGGATGGCGGAGCTGGGTCGCCACTGCTCCTGGACCGAGCGCCGGGCCGAAGAGGCCGCGCGCGACGTGGACGAGCGGCTGAAAGCGCAGTTCATGCAGCGTCACCTGGGCGATACGTTCGACGGCATCGTCACCGGCGTGACCAGTTTCGGCCTGTTCGTCGAATTGCCGGACTACGGCGTCAGCGGCCTGGTCCACGTCACCGCCTTGCCCAATGACTATTACCACTTCGACCCGGTCAACCACAGCCTGACCGGAAAGCGCCGCGGAATTCGCCTGCGCCTGGCCGATCGTGTTCAGGTCGAACTGACCGCGGTCAACATCGAAGAGCGCAAGATCGATCTGCGCCTGGTCGAGGAACCGCCCGGGTCGTGAAGCGCGAGCTGAGCATGGGGGTCAACGCCGTTTCGGGTCTGCTCGAGGCGGCACCCGAGCGCATTGTCCGGGTCTGGCTGAATCCGTCGTCGGATCGATTGACCAGGCTTGGCCGGGACTTGAGCGCGGCCGGCATCATGGTCGAGAACTGTGATGCCGGCGCCCTTGATCGACGGTCCGACGGCATTCGCCACCAGGGCGTGATCGCCGAATTCCGTCCCCGGGAACCGATGAATGAAAATGATCTCGGCGAGCTGCTTGATCGGGTCGAACAACCCTTGCTGCTGGTGCTCGACGGGGTCAGCGATCCGCACAACCTGGGCGCGTGCATCCGTTCGGCGGCGGCAGCCGGCGCCAGCGCGGTCGTTGTCCCGAAAGATCGTGCGGCCGGTTTGACCCCCGTGACCCGTCGCGCCGCGGCCGGGGCCACCGAGCGCATCCCGCTGGCGGTGGTCACCAATCTGGCACGCAGCCTGCGCCTGATCGGCGATTACGGGGTCTGGCGGGTCGGCCTGGCCGGCGACGCGAAGGCGACCTTGTACGAGGCCGATCTGGACGGGAAAGCCGCCCTGGTCATGGGGGGCGAGGAGCGCGGCCTGCGCCGTCTGACTCGCGAGCAGTGCGACCAGCTGGTCCGTATTCCCATGCCCGGCGCAATTGAGAGCCTGAATGTTTCGGTTGCCGCCGGGGTCGCGCTGTTCGAGGCGGTGCGCGCGCGCAGGAGCGCCTGATGCAGACTCCCAGCATCCAGATTCACCTGCCGGCCTGGGTCAACGATTTCGTCGCCAGCCTGCCGCCCGCATTGGACAGTCCGGAAGAGCGGATGCGGGTGGCCATCAGCCTGTCGGAACAAAATGTCGCCAGCGATAGCGGTGGGCCGTTCGGTGCCGTCGTCGTGGCCGCCGAGTCCGGTCGCGTGCTCTCTGTCGGGGTCAACCGGGTCGAGCCGGGCAATTGCTCGTCGGCGCACGCCGAAATCGTGGCCCTGAGCCTGGCCCAGCAGCGGCTGGGTACCCCGAATCTGGCCGAGACCGGGCTGGGTCCGGTCGAACTGGTGAGTTCGTGCGAGCCGTGCGCGATGTGCCTGGGCGCGGTGCCCTGGTCGGGTGTGAGCACGCTGCTGTGCGGAGCCACCAAGGCCGACGCCGAGGAGGCGGGCTTCGACGAAGGGGACCGCTCCGATCAATGGATCGAACAGCTGGCTGCACGGGGCATCGTGGTCAGGACCGAAATCCTGCGCTCGGCCGCGGCCGAGGTGATTCGACGCTACGCCCGCAGCGGCCGAAGAATCTATTGAGAACGACCCAATGAAAAAGGCCGGACCCCGAGCGGGATCCGGCCGTCTTGCCTGGTGCTTGTAGCTGAGGTTTACTGGGTGTCCTGCAGCATTTCGGTCAGGCGCTGCTGCAGTTCAGGGTCGTTCTGGATTGCCATGGCGATGGCGTTGAACGATTCCACGTCCAGGCCGGCAGCATCGACGGCGCTGGTCATTTCCTCGTTGGCCTGCACCTGCAGCTCCTGTGCCCGCTCGGGGTCTTCCACGCCCTGCAGACGCTCCGAGAAGTCCTGTTGAATCTCGATGATCGAGGTCTGCGCCTCAGCAAACTGCTCGAGCTGCTGGTCGGAAACATCGATATCGGCCGGCGGCTGCTGCATTTGACCCTGCTGGGCCACTGCGGCGGTCAGGCCGAAGCTCAGGGCGATGACGAGAGACATCATGATATTGCGAATCTTCATTGGGCTACTCCTTAAAGTGCGGTTTGGGTGAATCGCACGGAGGTTAATGCATTATTCGTGCCAGAGAATGGAGTGCTTGGAATTCAACGGTTTGTATAGGTCGGTTCCCGGCAGAAGACGAAGCGATGTGTCATCATGGCGCATGTGTCTCATGACCAAGGCCTCATGCACAGTCTCAGAACCCGGCTGATCCTGCAAATCCTGCTGCCGCTGACGCTGCTGGCCGCGTTTGTCGTCTGGACCACGTTCCAGGCGGTCGAGGGCCTGGTCGAAAGGCGGCTGGAAAAGGAAATCGAGCTGGTCGCCCGGGCCATCCGCATGCCGGTTCAGCAGGCCTATGCGGAAGGCGATCTGGACCGTGTTTCGCAGTCGCTGGATGCGGTCTTCGAAATCGGTCGCGTGTACGGCGCCTACGTCTACGATGACGAAGGCAGACGCGTTGTCGTCGCCGGGGAGGCCCGTCCGGGCACCCGTGCCCAGCTTCAGGCGGCCGAGCTGGTCGAGCTGGGCCAGGAGCTTGGCGAGTACGCCGAACTGGCCGGCGAAGAAGTGTATTCGTATTTCGTGCCGCTGACCGGGGCGACGGGGCGCATCATCGGGCTGCTGCAGGTCGTGCGCCAGGAAAGCGATATCGCCGGGCAGCTGGCCCGTATTCGCGAGCGCGGCTGGTGGGTGTGGGCGGCCGTGGTTGGTCTGATGGTACTGGTGGTTCTGTTTGGACATCGTCAGGCGGTCAGTCGCCACGTGCGCACGCTGCTCGGGAGCATGAGCCGAGTCGAGGCCGGCGATCGCGAGCACCGCGCGAGCGTCGGCGGCCCCAGCGAACTGGTTGCGCTGGGCCGAGGCCTCAATCGCATGCTCGACGCGATCGCCGACATGGAAGCGCGCCTCGAGCAGCAGCGGCGCGAGCATCTGCGCATGACCGAGCGTCTTCGCGAACAGGAGAACCTGGCCGCACTGGGGCGGTTTTCCTCCGGGGTCGCGCACGAACTGGGCGCGCCGCTGACGGTCATCGACGGCGACGCGCGGCGCTTGCTGCAGCACGGCGAATTCGATCAGGAGGCGAGTCGCCGGCTGACCAGAATGCGAACCCAGATCCAGCGCACCCGGCAGCTGATCCGGCAGCTGATGGATTTCGTGCGCGACGACCAGCAGAAGCCGGTGAGCGTGTCGGTCGAGCGGCTGCTGGATCGGGTCGGCGGCAGCGTCGCGCCGGAGCTTGAAACGCGCGGCATTGCGCTGGAGGTGGTCCAGCCGGCGTCGGGTCTGTCGATCAGTGGACACGAAATCAGACTGGAGCACGCGCTGCTCAACCTGGTTCGCAACGCCATCCAGGCGGCCCGGAAACAGGTGCGGGTGTCGGCCGAGCGGCTGGGCAACGGCGGGGTCCGCGTGCAGGTCGAAGACGACGGTCGCGGCGTGGACGAGGGCCTGGGCGACGAAATCTTCGAGCCGTTCCAGACCCGTCGCGACAACGGCCAGGGCACCGGCCTCGGGCTGGCGATCGTCCGGTCGGTGGCCGAAGAGCACGACGCGGTCATCGGGGTGGATCGCTCGCCGGCCCTGGGTGGCGCGCGCTTCACTTTAAGTTTCGGGGCTGCGACATGAAGGCTGGCGGCGACATCATCCTGGTGGTCGAAGACGACAGGGCGCTGGCTGAACTGCTGGTCGAGGAGCTGGAGGCCGAAGGTTATCTCGCCCGTGCCTGCTCCAGCGCCGAAGAGGCTCTGGAGCGGCTTGCGGCGCAAAGCCCTGATCTGGTGGTCAGCGATCTGCAGTTGCCGGGCAAGGACGGCCTGGCCCTGCTGGAAGACCTGCGAGCGCTGGATGCACGGCCGGCGGTCCTGATGATCAGCGCCTATGGCACGGTCGATCGGGCCGTGGCAGCGCTCAAGGCCGGCGCGGATAATTTCCTGACCAAGCCCCTGGACATGGATCACTTTCTGCTCAGCGTGGAACGTCTCCTGGACAACCGGAGGGTGCACGATCAGGTCCGCCGCTACCGCGAAGCACTGGCCGAGCCCGATTTTCACGGCCTGGAAGGAACCAGCCCCGCCATGCAGGCCCTGATCGACCGCATCCAGCGCATCGCCCAGGCCGATGGACCGGTCCTCATCAGCGGCGAGTCCGGGACCGGCAAGGACCTGGTCGCCCGAGCGATCCACGCCGAAAGCGCGCGCTCAGACCAGCCCTTCCTGGCCGTCAACTGCGCCGGCGTTCCGGCCGACCTGCTCGAGAGCGAGTTCTTCGGGCACGCCGCCGGCGCCTTTTCCGGCGCCGAAAAAGCCCGCCCGGGGCTGTTTCGCGAGGCCGATGGAGGGACGCTGTTTCTCGACGAAATCGGCGAGATGCCGATCGCGCTGCAGGCCAAGCTGCTGCGGGCGCTGCAGGACGGCCGTATTCGCCCGGTCGGTGCCGATCGCGAGCATCGGGTCGATGTGCGCCTGATCGCGGCCACCAACGTCGATCTCCCGGACAAGGTGGCTTCGGGGGAGTTTCGCGAAGACCTCTACTATCGCCTGGAGGCCTTTCAGCTGAGCCTGCCGCCGCTGCGCGAGCGCGATGATGATCTCGAGCTGCTGGCCATGCGCTTCCTCGCCCGCTTTGCCGCGGCCCGTGAGCGACCGGCGCGTCGGCTGTCGGATCGGGCGCTGGCGGCGATGAAGCGCTATCCCTGGCCGGGCAACGTGCGCGAGCTGCGCAACGCCATGGAGCGCGCCGTGACGTTCTGCGACGGCGAGGACGTCCAGCCCGAGCACCTGCCGGAGCGCGTAAGAAAGCCCTCGGCCGCGAAAACCTCCTCGACAGCCGAACTCCCGGCCGCGGTGCTGGAAGGGGACATGCTCCCGAGCCTGACCCAGCTGCGGCAGCGCTACGTGCACTACGTGCTTGAGCGGGTCGACGGCAACAAGCGCCGCGCCGCCGCGCTGCTCGGCGTTGGTCGCAGAACCCTTTATCGATGGCTCGAGGAGACGGGCGTAGAATGACGGTTCCAATCGTGTCTTTCACAATACTCAGGAGCGATCGCTTGAAATCGATTCATCGACCCGGATTCGTGCTGCTGGTGATGGCCATCGTCATGCTGGCAGCCTGCGCAACCACCACCGACCCTTGGACCGGCGAGCCGCGCTCGACCCGCACCGGCCAGGGGGCCGCCGTCGGCGCCGGAATCGGTGCCGTGATCGGTGCCATCTCCGGCGGTGATCGCCTCAAGCGCGTTGCCATCGGCGCCGGAATCGGGGCTCTCACCGGCGCGGCTGTCGGTTCCTACATGGATCGAAACGAAGAAGAACTGCGTCGCCAGCTGGCCGGTTCCGGCGTCAGCGTGACCCGGCGCGGCGACGAAATCATCCTCAACATGCCCGGCAACGTCACCTTCGATTTCGACTCCGCTTCGCTGAATCCGGAGTTCTTCGAGGTGCTGGACTCGGTCGCACTGGTGCTCGAGGAGTTCGATCAGACGGTTCTGGTGATCGACGGACATACCGACTCGACCGGTTCGCGCAGCTACAACCTGCGCCTGTCGGAGCAGCGCGCAGATACCGTGGGGCGTTACCTGATTTCGCGTGGGGTCAGTCCGGCCCGGGTTGCGACCTACGGCTACGGACCGGACTACCCGGTGGCCGGAAACGATACCGCCGAGGGTCGGGCCATGAACCGCCGGGTCGAACTGACTCTGATGCCCGTGACCGACTGAGAGCGATCAACGCTTGCCGCGGCGCTGAACGGGCTTGGCGTCCGCGCGGCTCGGCAGCGGCTGGAGCACCAGTTCGATCGGCTGAGGCGGCAGGCCGGTGTCCTCGCGCAGCACCCGGTGATCCTCGGGTGAAAGCTCCTGATAGCGGCCGGGGCGCACCGCGGCCGGCAGAAAGACCGGTCCGAAGCGCACCCGCTTGAGCCGCGCCACCTGCGCGCCTGCCGCTTCCCAAAGCCGCCGCACTTCCCGGTTGCGTCCCTCCAGAATGACGACCGTGTACCAGGCGTGGCTGCCCGTGACCTCGCCGGGCACGATGTCGGAAAAACGCGCCGGACCGTCCTCCAGTTCGACCCCGTCGAGCAGCTGCTGAATCTGTTCCTCGGAAACCGCCCCCCGGATCCGGCAAAGATATTCGCGATCGACGCCGCCGGAGGGGTGCATCATGCGGTTGGCCAGTTCGCCGTCGGTGGTCAGCAACAGCAACCCGGCCGTGTTGAGGTCGAGGCGGCCGATCGCGATCCAGCGCCCCTCCTTCAGTCGCGGCAGGCGATCGAAGACGGTGCGCCGGCCTTCCGGGTCGCTGGTGGTGGTGACCTCGCCCTCGGGCTTGTGATAGATCAGCGTGCGATGAGCCGGCGAGGCCGCTTGCACGCGAAATTCGCGCTGGTCGACGCCGATCAGGTCGCCTTTGCCGACCGACGTCCCGAGCCGGGCCGGTACCTTGTTGACCAGGATTTCACCGTTTTCGATGCGCGTCTCGAGCCCGCGCCGCGAGCCCAGGCCGGCCCGCGCCAGAACCTTCTGGACACGTTCCGTGCCGGCTTCTATGGTTTCAGACGGAGCCGTTGCGCTGCGCGTCCGACGGCGCGGCTTGGTCGTCGTCTTGCGGCTGGTCGGGGCGGGCGGCCGGCTCGTGGTCTTCGCGCGGGTCTTCTTGCGGGTCGGTGGAGGGCTCATCGTGAATCGCTTCGTCTGGCTGGCCCGCAGCCGGGTGAATCAGTTCCAGCTCGGGCTCGAGGTTGTCGATGTCCTTGATTTCCGCCAGGGTCGGCAGTTGGTCAAGCGACTTGAGGTTGAAATAGTCCAGGAACGCGCGCGTCGTCCCCAGCAGTTCCGGCCGTCCGGGTACATCGCGATGCCCGACCACCTTGATCCATTCCCGTTCCTGTAGCGTCCGGAGAATGTTGGAACTCAGCGACACGCCGCGGATCTGCTCGATTTCACCGCGGGTGATCGGCTGGCGGTAGGCGACGATGGCCAGCGTCTCCAGCAGGGCGCGGGAGTAGCGCGGCGGCTTTTCGCTCCACAGACCGGAAATGATCGGCATCAGGCTGGCCCGAACCTGGAGGCGATAGCCGCTGCCGACTTCCGTCATTTCCACGGCCCGGCCTTCGAGGTCGGCGTCCAGTGCGGCCAGCGCTTCCTTGAGCGGTCCGTGCCCGGGTTTCTCCTCGTCGGGGAACAGGGCGTTGAGCTGGTTGAGGCTCAGCGGTCCTGCTGCCGCCAGCAGGGCCCCTTCGACGACGGTTTTCAGGTAAGCGATATCCATGCCATGCTCGTGATTGTCAGTCAGCCGGTCCGCGCACGTAAATGGTGGCGAACAGATCCTGCTGGACCAGGTCGATCAGATGCTCGCGCAACAGTTCCAGCAACGCCAGGAAGGTCACCACCGCGCCGGTCCGCCCTTCTTCAAGGTCGAAGCACTGCTCGAACTCGACGAACCGGTTCGATGCGACCAGATCGATGATACGGCTCATGCGCTCGCGAACGCTCAACGGCTCGCTCTGGACCTGATGGTGAGCGAGCACTTCGGCCCGCGCCATGACCTCGCGCAGGGCCAGCAGCAGTTCGCGCAGGTCCACTTCCGGCGGCACGCGGACCTGGCCGTGATCTTCGACCTGGGCCTCGGCGACCACAAGGTCGCGCTCCAGACGGGGCAGTTCATCGAGGTCTTCGGCGGCCTGCTTGAAGCGCTCGTATTCCTGCAGGCGCCGGATCAGTTCCGCTCGCGGGTCGCCCTCGTCTTCTTCTTCCGGCTGCACGCGCGGCAGCAGCATGCGCGACTTGATCTCGGCCAGGATGGCCGCCATGACCAGGTATTCGGCCGCCAGCTCAAGGCGCATGCCGGCCATCATCTCGATGTAGCCGGTGTACTGGCGGGTGATTTCAGCCATCGGGATGTCCAGAATGTCCAGATTCTGGCGCCGGATCAGGTAGAGCAGCAGATCGAGTGGTCCCTCGAATGCCTCCAGGAACACCTCCAGGGCGTCGGGCGGGATGTAAAGGTCATCCGGCAGCTGCAGCAGCGGCTGCCCCTGAACCCGGGCAAACGGCATTTCCTGCTGACGATTCGCGGGGGCACCATTGTCCATCGTGCAAGTGTAGCCGCTAACGTCGGCGATCGTGCCGTTACAGGTGCGTGGCCTGAGTGACCGGGCGATTCGGGCGTTACAATGCCGGCCAGGATTGACTGGACACAAGGAGCGCATCCGGCGTGTGGTACGCGATCATCGGACGGGACAGCGAGAACAGCCTGGCCCTCAGAGCCTCGGCGCGCGAGCGTCATCTGGAGCGTCTGAATACCCTGCGCGAACAGGGTCGCCTGCTCACCGCCGGCGCGCTGCCGGCGATCGATTCAACCGATCCGGGGCCGGCCGGGTTCGCCGGTTCGCTGGTGGTCGCGGAGTTCGCCGACCTGGCCGCAGCGCGGGCCTGGGCGCAGGACGATCCCTATATCGAGGCCGGGGCCTGGCAGGGCGCGGAGGTCCATCCCTACAAGGCGGTGCTGCCGTGACCGCCGAGCGAGTCGCGATGATCCGCCAGCGCCTGCAATCGGCGCTGGAGCCCGACAGCCTGGACGTCGTCGACGAATCCCACCTGCACGTCGGCCATGCCGGCGCGCGCGACGGGCGCGGTCATTTTCGCGTGCGTATCGTCAGCCGGGCTTTCGACGGACTGCCCAGGCTCGCCCGCCATCGGCGGGTCTATGCGGCAATGGGTGATCTGATGACCACCGACATCCACGCGCTCAATATTGAGGCTATTTCTGTAAATGAACAATAAGACGCTGTTTCTGCTGATTTTCGTTTTTCTTTTTCTGGCGGGTTGTCAGCAGCAAGAAGGCGGGCTGGTCAGCCCTGAGGACGTCATCCTGGTCGAGGTCGATGGGGAGCCGATCTCGTTGCCCATGCTCGAGTACATGATGGTCCAGCGCGGTATCGGCGAGGATGATCACGAGGCCATGCGCGAGCTGCTCGACGAGCTGATTCGCCTGCGCGCGGTGGCCAACGCGGCCGAACGCGAAGGCCTTGCCGACGAGCCCGCGGTACGGGCGCAGCGCGCCTTGCGCGACATGGAAACGCTGCAGCTGCGGTACTTCACCCGGATTCACGAACAGTACCCCGTCACCGATGAGGCCATTCGCGAAACCTACGACAACCAGATCGAGCGTTCGGGTGAACGTCAGTTCAGGCTTCAGACCATCGTCTATCCCGATCAGACCGAGGCCCTGCGGCAGCTGGCGGCGGTGCAGGACGGAGAGACCGGTTTCGATGCGCTTGTCGACAGCGCCCGCAGCGCGGGTCTGCAGGTTGAGCCGACCGGCTGGGTCGATCGCAGTCAGCTTGGGGCGGAGTTCGAAGCGCTGCTTGAACAGGCAAGCGAAGGCGATGTTCTCACGACGCCGCTGTCGACCCCCCAGGGCTGGCGAGTACTGCGCGTCGAACAGACCCGACCGCTGGAGGCCCCGGACCTGGAAACGGTGCGCGACGGTATCGAGCGGCAGCTGGTGCGCCAGCGGCTGGAAGCGCTGGTCGAGGACCTTTACCAATCGGCCGAGATCACGCCGATGCTTCCGCTCGAGGAGGTCGGGGACTGACCGGCAACAGGCAGGTTCAGGGCAGCTCGACGCGGGCCGCCGGCTGCCAGCCTTCGGCCCGGTGCTCGGCCACGACCGCGGTGTAGATGCCGCCGCGCACGTTGAAATCGGCACTCAGACGCATGAACCGGGGGGCTGCAGACGCGACCAGGTCTGCGAGGATGCGGTTGGTGACCGCTTCGTGGAAGGCGCCCTCGTCCCGGAAACTCCAGACATAGTTCTTGAGGGCCTTGAGCTCGAGGCAGAAGCGATCGGGCACGTATTCCAGCAGCAGCTCGGCGAAATCCGGCTGCCCCGTCTTCGGGCACAGGCAGGTAAACTCGGGAATCCGGATGCGAATGGTATAATCGCGCGCCGGCTGCGGATTGGGAAAGACTTCTAGCTCCTTGCTGGGCTGACTGGGCACGCGGCGGGTTCTCCTGATCGAGTGATGGATTCATGGTCGGGTTGTTGCCCGACCGACATTATTAGAACAAAAACCTCTGGCTGGTGCGTCAATGCGACTGACCGCAATCAAATTGTCGGGTTTCAAATCCTTCGTCGAGCCGACCACCGTGCGCTTCCCGTCGAACCTGATGGGCATCGTCGGCCCCAATGGCTGCGGCAAGTCCAACATCATCGACGCCGTGCGCTGGGTCATGGGCGAGAGCTCCGCCCGTCAGCTGCGCGGCGAGTCGATGAGCGACGTCATCTTTTCCGGCTCCAGCGCGCGCAAGCCGGTGACCACGGCGACCGTGGAGCTGATATTCGACAACAGCGCCGGCCGGGCCGGCGGCGAGTACGCCAGCTACAGCGAGATCTCGGTCCGCCGTCAGGTCAGCCGGGACGGTCAGTCGGCCTATTTTCTCAACGGCACCCGCTGCCGCCGCAAGGACATCACCGATCTGTTTCTCGGGACCGGCCTGGGGCCGCGCAGCTACGCCATCATCGAGCAGGGCATGATCTCCCAGATCGTCGAGGCCCGTCCCGAGGAACTGCGCGCTTTTCTGGAAGAAGCGGCCGGCATCTCGCGCTACAAGGAACGCCGTCGCGAGACCGAGAATCGCATCCGCCACACCCGCGAAAACCTAGAGCGCCTCGCCGACCTGCGCGAGGAAGTCGGCAAACAGCTCGAAAAGCTCAAGCGCCAGGCGCGCGCGGCCGAGCGCTACCGCAAGCTCAAGGCTCGCTACCGGGAAGACGAGGCGCGCCTGACGGCGCTGCGCTGGCGCGAGACCAGTCGCCAGGCCGAGTCCCGGCAAAAAGACCTGCAGCAGGTCGAAAACCGACTGCAGTCGGCTCTGGCCGACCAGCGCGCGGCCGAGAAGGAGCTGGAATCGCTGCGCCAGCAGCAGCACGAAGCCGGCGAGGCGGCCTCGAAGATCCAGGCCGAGCTCTACGAGGTCGCCGGCGAGATCGCCCGCCTGGAGCAGGCGATCGAGCACCAGCGCGAAATCCGACAGCGCCAGCAGACCGAATACGCCGAGACCGAGCACCAGCTCAACGAGCTCAAGCAGCACCTGATCCTGGACAAGGCCCAGGTCAGCCAGACGACCGAACTGATCGCCGAACTCGCGCCCCGGCTCGACAGCGCGCGCACCGACGAGCACGGCGCCGCTCAGGCGCTGGAGGCCTCCGAACAGGCGCTGGCCGAGTGGCAGCAGCGCTGGCAGGAGCACCAGCAGGCCGCCAGCCAGGCGTCCAACCGGGCCGATCTGCTGCGTCAGCGCATCGAACATCTCGATGACCGCATGAGCCGGGCCGTCGAGCGCATGGAGGCGCTGGCGGCCCAGAACGATGATGACAGCCTGGCAAAGCTCCAGGCCGATCAGGCCGCGGCCCGCGAACAGGCCGAGCACCTTGCCCAGTCGCTGGGCGAGGCGCGCGCGGCCGCAGACAGTTCGCGGCGGGAAATCGAGGCCCACAGAACGCGCATCGAGTCGCTGCGCAACGATCTCGAAACCGCCCGTGCGCGTCGCCACGAGCACGCTGCCCGACTGGATTCGCTGCGCCTGCTCAATCGCCAACCCGATGAACAGACCGCGCTGGCCGACTGGCTGAAGGAGCAGGGTGAAGACCCCGCCCGTCGCCTGCTCGAGCGCATTCGCGTGACCGAGCCGCGCTGGACCGCCGCGGTAGAACACGTGCTCGCCGACTGGCTGCAGGGCGTGGCGACCGATCGACTGGAGGCAGTGGTTGCAGCCGAGCCGCCGGCTCTGGGTCTGTCGCTGTTTGACGCCGATTCAGACGCACCGGCGCCAGCCGGGACGCTCGCCGGCCACGTTCAGGGCGCCGGCGCGCTGACGAGCGTGCTGGCGCGCGTGCGCTGCGCGGAGAATCTCGCCGAGGCGCGGACGAAAAGTGCCGGGCTGGATTCGCCGTTATCGGTGATCACGCCGGACGGGACCTGGATGGGCCAGGGCTGGCTGCGTCAGCCGGCGCTGGAAGCCGACCGCAGCGGGCTGCTGCAGCGCGAGGACGAGATCCGCACCCTCGAGCGCCAGATCGACACCGACCAGCGCCGCATCGACGCGCTGGAGACCGAGTTGCACGACGCACGCGGCCAGCTGCAGGGGGTCGAACAGGCGCTGCAGGACCAGGAGCGGGCCGTTCACCAGGGCGAGCGTGAGCGGGCTCAGGCGCAGGGCCGGATCAGCGCCCACGAGAGCCGTTTGGAGGCCATCCAGCGACAGCGTTCGCAGGCGGCCGAAGAGATCGAAGCCCTTCAGAGACGTCAGCGCGAAGACGGCGAGGCCGTCACCAATGCCCGCGGCGAGCTGCAGCAGGCTCTGGCCGCCATGAGCCAGGCCGAGGAGGGCAGGGAACCGCTGCGGTCGGAGAAGGCGCAGCTCGACTCGGCCCGAGAGCGTGCCCGCGCGACCTATCGCGAGCGCCGCGAGCAGCGCGAGGCGGTGTCGCTGAAGCTCGAGTCCTCGCGCGCCGGACTCGACTCGCTGCGCCAGGCCATCGCCCGCATCGACAACCAGGTCGGTCAGCTGCAGAATCGCTACATGGAACTCAGCGAAGCCCTGGCGCAGGGCGACGAGCCGGTCCAGTCGCAGCAAAAGGAGCGCGATCAACTGCTCGAGCGGCGGCTGGCGGTGGAGACGCGCCTGCGCGAAGCGCGCGCGCGACTCGAGGAACTGGAAGCGGCCTGGCGTGAGCAGGACCAGGCCCGGCAGGCGGCGGCCGCGGCGGCCGAAGAAGTCCGCGAGCAGCAGCAGCAGCTCAAGCTCGCCCTCCACGAGACCCGGCTCAAGGCCGAGGCGCTGTCGGAACGGATTGCCCAGCTCGGTGGCACGCCCGAACAACTCCTGGCCGAACTGCCCGAGAGCGCCGAGACCGGGCAATACCAGCAGGAGCTGGAACGGCTGGAGGAGCGGATTCGCAAGCTGGAGCCGGTCAACCTGGCGGCGATCGACGAGCACGAGACCGAGGCCGAGCGCAAGGCGTACCTCGACCGCCAGCACGCCGACCTCGAAGAGGCCATGGAGACGCTCGAAAAGGCCATTGGACGGATCGACCGCGACTCGCGTACGCGCTTTCGCGAAACCTTCGAGCAGGTCAACAAGAACATGCAGGAATTGTTTCCGCGCCTGTTCGGCGGCGGCCACGGTCACCTGGAGATGGTCGGCGAGGACTGGTTATCGGCCGGAGTCGCGATCCTGGCGCGTCCGCCGGGCAAGCGGATCGCGCGCATTCACCTGATGTCGGGGGGAGAGAAAGCGCTGACCGCGGTGGCTTTCGTGTTCGCGATCTTCAATCTCAACCCGGCGCCTTTCTGCCTGCTCGACGAGGTCGATGCGCCGCTGGACGACGCCAATGTCGGGCGTTTCTCCGACATGGTGCGCGAGATGTCCGACCAGGTCCAGTTCCTGCTGGTGACCCACAACAAGGTCACCATGGAAGTCACCCATCAGATGCTCGGCGTGACGATGCGCGAGCCGGGTGTTTCGCGCATCGTCAGCGTCGATCTCGATCGCGCCGTGGCCTTGGCCGAAAGCTGACGGTCCGACGCCGCAGTACCGGAGCGATGCGGTAAACTCGTCGCTGATTTTTTTGGACTCGGTCAATCGTCGTGGACAATCTGCGCCTGATCCTGATCCTGCTCGGCCTGCTGATCCTGGCCGCCATCGTTCTCTTCCACCGGCCGCGCGGGCAGTCGCGTCCCAACCACGCCCGCTGGCTGCAGCGGCGGCGTGAACCCAGCCTGGGTGAGTCAAGCACCGCGGAGCATTCGGATGAGACGGCGACCGACCTCGAGTCCGACGCGGATTCCGTCACTGAACAAGGCAGCTTTCCGACCTTTTCAGCGACCGATGATCCGGACCTCGGCGCCCTCGGAGGGCGGCTGTCCGCCGCCCGGCGCGATGAGCCGGGCCAGGCTTCCGGGCCGGGCAACGAGCGAATGCAGCCCGACAAGATCGTCAGCCTGTTTGTTCGTCGCCGCGACGAACGGAACATCAACGGCTCGGAATTGCTCGATGCCGCGGTCAAGGCCGGACTGACGTTCGGCGAAATGAACATATTCCATCGCCTGCACGAGGGCGACGTGCGACCTGTGTTCAGCATGGCCAACCTGACCCCGCCGGGTCATTTCGACGCCAGCGCGTGGAACGTGTTCGATACTCCAGGCGTTGCCCTTTTCGTGACCCTGCCCGGGCCGGTCAGCGCACTGGATGCATGGGACGCCATGCTCGCCACCGGCCGCCGCATCGCCGAACTGCTCGATGCCGAGCTGCTCGACGACGCCACATGCCTGCTGACCCGCCAGCGCATCGCCCAGATCCGCGAGGACATGCGCGAATACGATCGCCGGCACGGGCTGGTCGGCGGCAACTGACCATACGGGCTCGGGCGGTGGCCGGAAAGCAGGAGGCCGAGGCCGATCCGCGCAGGCGGATCGAGCGCCTGCGCGAGACGATCAACGAGCACAACTATCGTTACTACGTGCTCGATCAACCGACGGTCTCGGATGCCGAATACGACCGCCTGCTGCGCGAACTGCAGTCGCTTGAAGCCGAGCATCCAGAACTGATCACCCCGGATTCGCCCACCCAGCGGGTCGGTGCCCAGCCGGCCGAGGGCTTCGCGACCGTAACCCACCGCATCCCGATGCTGTCGCTGGCCAACGCCTTCAGCGCCGAGGAGGTGGCCGAGTTCGATCGCCGGATCCGCGATCGGCTCGATCTCGAGGAACTCGAGTACGCGGTCGAGCCGAAGCTCGACGGCCTGGCCATTGCCCTGCGCTACGAGCACGGCCAGCTGGTGCTGGGAGCGACCCGAGGAGACGGCAAACAGGGCGAAGACGTCACATCCAACGTTCGAACCGTCCGCGCGATTCCATTAAGGTTACGAGGCAAGAATATTCCAGAACTGCTTGAAGTTCGTGGGGAAATATTCATGACGCGTTCGGGTTTTGCGCGGCTGAATCGGCGCCTTTCGGAGGCCGGGCAGAAAACCTTCGTCAATCCCCGCAACGCCGCGGCCGGCAGTCTGCGTCAACTCGATCCGACCGTGACCGCGCAGCGTCCGCTCAATTTCTACTGTTACGGCGCGGCCAGCGAAGCCGGGTTGCCGGAGACCCATTCGGCGATTCTCGAGCAGCTTCGGCGCTGGGGTCTGCCGGTCAGCGACCAGGTCGACGTGGTGACCGGTCTGGACGGGCTGGAGTCCGCCTATGTCCGGTTCAGCCGGCGCCGTCAGGAGCTTGATTACGAGATCGATGGCGTCGTCTACAAGCTGGACTCGCTGGAGCAGCAGCGCGAAATGGGTTACGTCAGTCGCGCGCCGCGCTGGGCGCTGGCGCACAAGTTCCCGGCCCAGGAAGAAGTGACCCGGCTGCTCGACATCGAGGTCCAGGTCGGACGCACCGGGGCCCTGACGCCGGTGGCACGCCTGGAACCGGTTTTCGTCGGCGGCGTGACGGTCACCAATGCCACCCTGCACAACGCCGAGGAAATCCGGCGCAAGGATGTGCGGCCCGGCGACTGGGTCGTTGTTCGACGGGCCGGAGACGTCATTCCCGAGGTCGTGGCGCCCGTTCTGGATCGACGGCCTGCCGGGACGCAGGTCTGGCAGATGCCGCGAGAGTGCCCGGAGTGCGGCTCGGCGGTCGAACAGGTCGAGGGCGAAGCGGTGGCCCGGTGCAGTGGCGGCCTGGTCTGTCCCGCCCAGCGGCGCCGCGCGATCGAGCACTTTGCCGGCCGCGCGGCCATGGATATCGAGGGCCTGGGCAAAAAGCTGATCGCCCAACTGGTCGATGCCGATCTGGTGCACAGTCCCGCCGACCTCTATCGACTTGACGTCGACGTCCTGCAAGGGCTGGATCGGATGGGTGAAAAATCCGCCTCCAATCTGGTCGAGTCGCTCAGGCGCAGTCGCCAGACGACGTTGGCCAGGCTGCTCTATGCGCTGGGCATGCGCGAGGTCGGCGAGGTCACGGCCGCGCAGCTGGCGCGCCACTTCGGCAGCCTGGAGGCCGTAAGCGAGGCCGATGCCGAGGAACTGGCCGCGGTGCCCGACGTGGGCCCGGTGGTTGCCGCCCATATCGAGGCGTTCTTTGCCGAGACCCACAACCGCGAGGTCATCGATCAGTTGCTGGCCGCAGGTGTCGAGTATCAGCGCGAAGCACCGCGCAAGGTCGAGAATCTGCCGCTGGCCGGCCAGACCTTCGTCCTGACCGGATCGCTCGAGGGCCTGACCCGTTCGGAGGCCCGCCAGGCCCTGGAAGAACGGGGGGCGAAAGTGACCTCCAGCGTGTCGAAGAAGACCACCGCCGTCATCGCCGGCACGGAGCCGGGCTCGAAGCTCGACAAGGCCCGCGATCTCGGGGTCGAAATCCTGGATGAACAGGCGCTCGAAGAGATGCTCGAATCCTCCAAATGAAGCGAACGACGGGTCTCTGAACGGGTCCAATGCAGTGGGAGCAGGCCAGGGCTGCTACCATGGAGATGCAGCGGAAGCTGCGATTCTGCAACAGGATCCGAGGAGCACATCATGAGCGAGCATATCAGGGAGGTTCTGGTTCCGGTCGACGGTTCGGAGAACTCGATCAGGGCTGCCGTATTTGCCATGGAAATGGCTGAAGCCATGAACATCGGCGTTCGGCTGTTCTATGTCTTTCCGGCCGCATCGGTCGAAGTCATCGGCATTGCCGGGATGTCACGTTCGGATATCGACCAGGCGGCCCAGGCTGCGGCCCAGCGCGCCTTCGACCAGACCCGCAAGGGCGTGGGCGAGGCGATGATCGACAAGGTCGAGCAGGAAACCTCGGTCGGCGATCCGGCCGAAGAGATCATCCGCTTCACCGAAGACGATGCCTCGGTGATGGTGATCATCGGCCGTCGCGGGCTGTCGCGCATGCGCTCGCTGATGCTGGGCAGCGTCAGTGACAAGGTTCTGCGCCACGCCAAGAGTCCGGTGACGGTCATCACCTGACCGACCGACCGGCCGGGGCACGTTTCCCGGCTGCACGTCTGCCGCGGCGGCGGGGCGGTCCGCCGGCCGTCGCGGTCCACAAGCCGAGCGGCCAATGCGTCAGCTCTGACCTTGCCCGTTCATGCCGATGACATGTCGGTATTCTTGCCATGGGTCAGGGCGGCGCCCAGATGCGCCCGCCAGAACTCGGGTGGATGCTCCATCGTGCTGCGTCCGACGCTGATCTCGCAGATGCTCTCGCCGTTGTCGTCAACCGCGCGCGGCTTGGGCAGCACGATCACGTCGTGCCGTTCGGTGTAGTCGGCGATCACCTGATTCAATGCATCCGGGGCAAGCCCGACATGCAAGTGGAACATGGCCGACTGCGGCATCGCAGGGTTCACCCGCACACCTGGAAGACTGGCCAGTGCCGGCCCCAGATTTCGTGCGTAGTCGACTGCATCGGCAATGCTGGACAGGTTGTCCTCCAGGCCCTGTTCAGCCGCCAGGAGGTATGGATAAAACGAAGGCAGATTGCCGCCGGCTCGCCGACTCCAGATTTTCGCTTCGGCGATGAAATCGCTCTCGCCCGCCAGCACCGCGCCGGCAATCCCGCCGATATCCTTGTACAAGCTGACATATACCGAGTCGGCCAAGGCGCTGATCTCGGCCAGGCTCCGCTTGTAATAGGCCGGACAGTGCCAAAGCCGGGCGCCGTCAATATGAACGGCGACGTCGTGCCGGTGTGCCCACTCGCTCTGGGCCTGAAGATCCTGCCACTCGGGAAGCTGGCCGCCGATTTCGCGCATCGGCAGTTCGACCACCAGCGCTGCCAGTTCGTCCGGCGCCTGTGTCTGTAGATCGGCGTGAGTCAGAACTTCTCGAGGACGACCGAGTAGCCGCCCGGTCAGTCCCCAGAGTTTCCGGTAGCCGTCCTGTTCATGCAAGACCAGGTGCGATGTCGGGTGCAGACCCACGGCGGTCTTGTCGCGCCTGTTGGCGTGAATCTTGAGCGCGAGCGGTTGCGCCAGGGTCCCACTGGGCAAGAACAAAGCCGCCGGCTTGCCCAGCATGGTGGCCATCCTGTCTTCGAACGCTTCAATCAGTGGGCCCGTGCCGTATGCATCAGGAGCCGGCCTGCACTCAGCGCGCGCAGCGAGTCTTCGCAAGGTGCTCGCCATGGATTCAGGTGGATGACGAACGATACATGCTGTCACGGGTAGTTGCGCCTTTCGCCGTAGCCGAAGATGGTTGTCGAAATCACTCCGGCCACAACGCCCAAATGGCGATGGTGAAGGCCAGCAGGAGCGCGACGCCGGATACGGTGACTGCATGGGGGCATCCGTAGCGCTTGAAGTCGAGGACCAGAATCGGCAGCAACAGGGCCATTTGCTGCAGATGTGCGGCCACCACAAAGCTGTCCACGCCCAGATCCGGAAGCAACCAGGCCATCCGGAAGAAGGCCGCATCGATGACGGCGATCGTGGCCAGTACCATCAGGCGCTTGTGACTCTGGGGATCGGATCGCCGGACCCACAGGGCCCAGCCGACGAACAGCGAGAACAGCACGATTCTGCGCAACTGGCTCGCGATGATCGCGGGACCGGCTTCGCCGCCCGGGAAATATTCGATGGCGATGGCGATCATCAGCGCGATGATGATCGGTGCGAGGGGCAGGGCGGTCATTCCCAGGCGGCGGTGGAGCGACAGACGTGAACGGGCGATCATCACCGACTGCACAACGAGCAGGGCGACCCACGCAGACATGACCGCGGCATGCGCATGAATGATCAGCGCCGGGTTTTCGGCGCGACCGGTGATGATCGCAATCGAGTTCGGGGCAAACCCGACCACGGCCACCAATGCAATCAGCGACGTGGTGACAAGGAATGTCAGCCGCTCGGGTGCGTTCCTGCGGTGCTCTTTCACGAAGCATCGAGGCCAGCGGACGTCGATTCGAAAGACCCGCAAGCCAGTACAGTTCGAATCCGGGAATTGCCCATTGCAGCCTGCCGTGTAGACTCATCGATGGTCGGATAATCTACCACACGCACCTACAGCATCCTCAGGTAGATGCAACACAATTGGAGTCAGTTGATGCGTCGGTGAACTGCCGCCGCTCATTGTCTGAGCTCAATCTGACAAACCTGGTATGGCAACGCATCCTGTCCGATCCGACTGCTAAAAGACTCACACGTGTCGAATTTGAACTCCAGGCCATAGGGCCGCAACAGTTCCGCGCTTTCTTCGGCGATCTGCTGATTTTGATGAGCCAGATCGAACTCGTCGTCGATCTCGTCCAGAGACCGGAACTGGCAAATCGCCTGATCTTGAGTCAATCCATGGGATGGCTGCATTTCCAAATCAAACTCTCGATCCTCTGCCACCCCTTGCAGGAACTTGCAAAACCGGCCCTCTGCAGCGATCCGGCGAAGAGCAAGCCATTGATTCACGCGATGCAGCCTGTTCTGGACGCGTGGAATGAATGCGGGAATCATGGCCAAATGAGGGCCGCTTCTCGATTGCAGCCGTCGTAACGCCTCGGCTCTGAATTGCTCGTTCTCCGGGAAGTTTGTCGCCAAACCAACAAACGCAACCTCCTTGGGCCACCAGGGCAGACGCCAGGCCTGCGGCTGGTCGCCGACAAGAACAAGAATCCGCTGCTGTGGGTCATCAAGATTCGGCACTTGAACAGAGATGGATGGCGACGCGAACCGGGCATGCCCCCAGCTTTCCATCCCAGTCAAGGCGGCGATGAAAACCAAACTCAGTACGGCCGGGTTGATGTATCCGCCGATGCGTGCTGGGGCTGCTCTGCGAATCAGCACCCATAGTGCCAACGGCGCAAGGAGCTCAAGAACAACCAGGTAACGGAAAATGCTGAAAGTGAATACCCAGATCGCAAAGCCCATTACAAGGAAGAGCAACAGGAAGCGCTCTTCATGATTGACCTCTGTAATGACCGTGGGCATCCATCTGCCTGCGATTTGTCGTACCAGCAAAAACAGCATGCCGAGCGTCAGCAACAACCAGACTACAGATCGTTGTCCGACCTCACTAAAATGATTTGGATCGGTAACCAACTTGAGCGGCCAGGACAAGGCTTCAACGAACGATCCGGGTAGACGCCGCTGATCGGCGATACCGATGGAGCTCGCAAGCGGTGCATCAAATAACTGGTTGAACTGCGGAAACAGTGGGTTTCCGAACTCCGCCCAGAGAAAAAGGAACCAGTAACCCACAGCCGAGAAAAGCCCTGCCAGCGCGCTCACCCCGAGAACAAGCGTGTACCCGAGACGCGCTTTAAGTCTGCACGGACAACTCAGCGCAAAAGCTCCGACCAGGGCAATTGCGAAAATGCCATTGGTGATCTTGAGCCCTACGAAAACTCCCAGGATCAAGCCAGCACCCGATAACCAGACGGCAGGATATTCCGGTCTGTAGACGTGTCCCCGCACGATCGGCAACACAAGCATGATCGCCAGGACCAGGCCAAGTGCAGCAAGGTTGTCACCCATTGTCGTACCGAGCCCGGACAGCCAGGACGTACTGAGGCATCCGGCAAGGCTGAGTACAAATGCAAGACGGGGTGTGACGAAGTGCCGAGCAATTGCATAGAGCGGGATGATTGCCAACGCATGCAAAAGCCCGAACAAGAACGCGACCATTGGGCCGGGAAAGGCTTGAATGAGCGCGTAGTAGGGCAAATCGATGAGCGGTGGGAAATACGACTGCATCTGAGCGGCAGCCAGGTCGATGCCATGCCGTCCCTCAAGCCAGGCGTAGGGGACATAGAGATGATAGTTCAATAAATCCCAGTTTCGATCCTGTCCGCGGAGCATGGAAAACATTCCAAACAGGATCGGCATGAAACCAACAAGAATCCAGGTACTGCGTTCGTCAAGCGATCGACCCGGATCGGTTCTGACAGGATTCTTCTTTTCAGTTTTGAATACCAACCGCGCTGCCAAAGAGTAGTTGACGGCCAGGCCGGCTATTGAACCAAGAGCGACGCCAAGCACTGGATAAGAGTAGATGGTATTCGACGCCATCAGCGCCCCTGAATAGACCAGGAAATTGACCAACGCGCCACCTTTCATGGCAAACAGATACTGAATCCACTGTCCGAGCATCGGTCTGTGAATGCTTTGCTCAAAAGTCCACGACCGGTTGAACCACCAGGTCACGGTAGCGGCAGCCAGAAAGCTGGGGACGCGGGCGATGAAAGGACCAAGGCCGAGCAATTCGGTCAGAACGAGCAATACGGCAGAGTCCACGAGGAACCCCGCGCCACCAACCACGGAGAAGCGCATCAGCCGCTTCACCCTGTTTTTTCAGCTGCTTCGTTGGGCGCAGCGTGGCCAAGGTATGCAAGAATTCTTGTTTCCCGTCGGCCGCGGGTCACCGTGTCGAGAATGAGTCCACAGAAAAACGAAAGCGCACCGAGCAGAGCGAGGCCCGTGGCGAGTATGGCGGTTGGAAAGCGCGGTACCAGGCCAGTCTCCAGCCATTCAATGACGATGGGAACCGCGAGCAGAATGGATAATATTGATGCCATGAAACCGGCCATCCCATAGACCAGCAGCGGCCGCTCGGCCACGAAGAGCCTCGCCACGGTTCGCAATATGCGCAGACCATCCGTCCAGGTGTTGAGCTTGCTCTTGGAGCCTTCCGGTCGCTCGCTATAGGGAGTCGAGAGTTCAGCAACGGGCATGTTCAGCTCCAAGGCATGCACCGTC
>JAWLFD010000119.1:0-7421 GCA_041685745.1 Wenzhouxiangella sp. | reverse complement strand
TCGAAGAAACCTGGTTTGAGGCGGGCGATTCCACGGCGGATCCGCCGCTCTGCGAACTGCTGGTCGACAACACCGCCGAGGTGATCAAGTTCGATCGTGACGCAGCCGAGACAGTGCTCCTGGCCGACTCGTCGGTCCAGACCACCCTGGTCAACGCCAACTGCGCGCCAGAGGGCTGCACCCTGACCCAGGGCTACTGGAAGACCCATTCGGCCTATGGCCCGGCGCCTTACGACGACAACTGGGCGCGCGTCGGCAACATCGACGACCCCGGCTGGAATGCGCTGGGTCTGTCGGATGTGTGCCCGGGTGAAGGCCATTGCGGTGAAGACACGCCGTTGTTCGGTGGCGACACCTGGTACAACGTGTTCTGGACCCCGCCGGCCGGTGGTAACGTGTACTACAGCCTGGCCCACCAGTACATGGCGGCCACGCTGAACGTGCTCAACGGTGCCGCGATTCCAGCGCATGTAAACGATGCCCGGGAGGAAGCCACTGACTTGTTCGGCCGTTGCGGAGCGGAAGATTTCGAACGCACCCGTCGGGGTCGCTGGGGCCGCGACGGCGGTGCCTGCGAGGGTGACCGGGCCCGCGCCAACGAACTGGCCGGATTGCTCGACTCCTACAACAACGGCAACGAAGGCGTTCTGCACTGCTCCGACGTTGAATACGATGACTGATTGATCGTCATCGGCAACACTCCAACGGCGGCCTTCGGGCCGCCGTTTTCTTAGTTTTTCTTGTACAGACCCAATAGCCGCTCGGTTTGAGTCCTGACCACCGAGTAGCACTCGCAGCAATGTTCTTCCAGGGCCGACCGATCGAGGACCGTGATATGCCCGCGCCGATAAGCGATGACGCCGAGTTCCTTGAGTTTGTGCGCGGCTTCCGTTACCCCTTCGCGCCGCACGCCGAGCATATCGGCAATCAGTGCCTGGGTGATGTGCACTTCGTTGTCCGGGAGCCGGTCCAGGGAGAGCAACAGCCATCGACACAGCTGCTGGTCAATGTTGTGGTGACGGTTGCACACGGCGGTCTGGGTCAACTGCATGAAAAGCGACTGCATGTAGCGCAACAGCAGCATGCGCAGGCCGGGGTCCTGATCGAATTCGCGTTTCAGCGCCTGCGCCGGCAGGCAACAGACCGTTCCCGCGCTCTGAACGATGGCGGTGCTGAGCGCGCGGTCGCTGCCCAGCAACACCGCGGTTCCGGCCGCGCCTTCGCGGCCAACCACGCAGATTTCGGTCGAGTCTCCGTCGGCGGTGATATTGAGGAGCGAAATGATGCCCTCGGTCGGAAACCAGACTTCGGCGATTTCCTGGCCGGCTTCGTAGATGACCTGTCCCAGGCTCAACCGTGTGCATCGCAGCATGGGAGACAGCCTGCGCTTCACGGCAGGAGACAGCGCTGCGATCAGATCGTTGCGATCCGGTGACGGAAACGGTTGCATGCAAACTCCCCGGCGATTGCCATTACGCCCCGATTGCTTCGCGGAACAACAATTCGCAATCGCGCTTTGAGAGTAGCAGTCCTTGCCGGCGCGTGCTACTGGAACGACGTAAACGGAATCGATCGAGGGCGGTGGGTTGTCCTGGCTAGTCGGCGGCCTTGGCGACTTCCGCGGCATCCTCGGCCAGCTCCATGCGCACCAGGCCGGTGATCAGACGCGGAAACTCGGGTTTCTCGACCAGCTCCGCAAGGGCCTCGGCGCTGTCGGGCAGGCCGAGTCGGCGAGCCCCTTGCAGCGCTTTTTTGTCGGCGAACGGCGCCAGTTCCGGCCAGGCGGTCTGGGCTTCGCGAAAGAAGATGTCCACCCCGACATCGCCAATCCCCTTGAATTCGGTGAGCAGGCGGCGCTCGCCGGCCGGTCGGCGCTCGGCGGCCGAGCGCAGTCGCCGCAGGTCCCCGCCATATTGCTCGACCAGTCGCTGCGCGGTGTCTTCGAGCATGGTCGAGGTGCGTTCATCGAACCGGGCATAGCCGGCCTTGTTGAGGGTCTGGACCCGCCTGGCCCAGGGCGCGGCGGCCAGTTTGGCGGGCGTGGTCCAGCCCTGGTCGAGGAGGGCTTGCATGGCCTGAACGGCCAGATCGGCGCTGATTCGGGCGCTGAACAGCAAGGCCAGGCACAATGCCTGAAACAGGGCGGCCGGGGTGTTGCTCTCCACCTCAATGCCCAGCTGTTCACAATAGGTCTGGCCGTGGCGGGCAAGCAGGGCGTCAATCCGGCGCTGGTGCGAACGATGGTCGGTCATGCCGCGACTCCTCCGGCAGTCGATTGGATCGAGTCGATCACAGCGTAGCAGGCAGCGGCCACACGCTGCCGCAAGAGCGCGCTTTATCGGTCCGGTTTTGTCTGCGTTGCGGCTTGCTGGGCAGGTGGCAATATCGAGTATCGATTTCACGAGAGGCCTGCACGCGATTCGCGATGCCCTGTTGCGCAAGCTCCCGGGCCCGGGAACCAGGCCGATGTCTTACACTTGAACCGGACCGAGGTCTCTCACGGCCTCTGCTCCAGGCGCGCATGCAGGGTCGCCCGCGCCTGCAGGCCTCCGCCACCCGCGAGGCGGTGCCGGGCAGGCTCGCAAAGACCGCCACAGGGAGATGGATATGGGACACGGGAAGAGAAAGTTCGTGGTCATCGGCCTGGATATCCTGGGCAGTACGGTGGCTCGTGAACTGGCCAGTTTCGGCAATCACGTGCTCGGCATCTGTACCGATGAGCACAGCGTCAACGAGATTGCCGACGCTCTCAGCGAAGCCGCGATCGCCGATGCTCGCGATGCCGAGGCGCTGCGCGAGGTCGGGGTCGATCACTACGATGTCGCCGTGGTCGCGATCAAGAACCTGGAGGCCAACATCCTGGCGGCCATGAACGTCAAGTTGCTGGGCGTGCCGACGGTGTGGGCCAAGGCGAGCACGGCGGTGCATCACAGCATTCTCAGCCGCCTCGAGGTCGATCGCGTCATCCACCCCGAGCAGGAAGTCGGTCGACACATCGCCCAGATGCTGCACAATCCGCTGGTTCGAGACTACATCAGGGTCGGCAAGGAGACCCACGTGGTCGATTTTGCCGTGCCGGAGAAGCTGGCTGGCCATCCCTTGGCCGACCTGAAGCTCCATGATCGCTTCGAGATCCGCTGCCTGGGTCTGGTGCGGGACGCCGAGTATCTCGATGCCGACGATGCCGATCTTCGGCTGCACGAGGACGACAAGCTGCTGTTGCTGGGGCACCGCAAGAGCCTGCTCAAGTTCACCGACAGCATCTGAGCGCTGCGAGCATGCGCACCGGGCTACCATCGCGCATGGGCGACCGCAGTATCGGCATTCCGCCGCCGCTGGCGCTGGCGCTGGTGTATGCGCTGTTGATGATCGGCGGCGCCGCGTTGCTGATGTTGCCGGCCGCCTCGACCGGAGCGCTGGACTGGTCGCAGGCCCTCTTTACCGCCGTTTCCGCGGTTACCGTCACCGGCCTGGTCGTGGTCGATACGGGCAGCGCGTTCACCGTCTTCGGCCAGGCCGTGATTCTGACGCTGATCCAGCTGGGCGGGCTCGGGATCATGACTTTTGCCGTGCTGGTCCTGGCCATGCTGGGTCAGTCGGTGGGCCTGCAGGGCAGGGTCTATCTGCGCGATGAGCTCAGCCAGACCTCGCTGGCGCACCTGTTGTGGCTGGTCTGGGTCATTTTTCGGGTGGTGCTGGCCTGCGAGCTGCTCGGCGCGGCCGCCCTGGCAGTGATTTTCGTGCCGGAGTTCGGCTGGCGCGAAGGGCTGTGGCAGGCCCTGTTCCACGCAGTTTCCGCATTCAACAACGCCGGGTTCGGTCTTTTCCCGGACAGCCTGTCGCGCTGGGCCACCGATCCGCTGATGAACCTGGTCGTTCCCGCCCTGATCGTGATCGGCGGTCTCGGCTTCAGCGTCATCGCCGATGTCTACCGGCAACGCCGCTGGCAGGGGTTTTCCCTGCATACCCGGTTGATGCTGGCCGGCACGGTCGTCATCTTGCCCGTGAGCGTCGCGCTGGTGGCGGCGCTGGAGTGGACCAACCCCGAAAGCCTGGGTCAATTTGCCGGCTGGACGGATCGCGGGATGGCAGCCTGGTTCCAGGCCGTCACCACGCGCACGGCCGGATTCAACACGGTCGATATTTCAGGCCTGCGGGATTCGACCTCGGTGCTGTTTCTGGGCCTGATGTTCGTCGGCGCCGGTAGCACCTCGACGGCGGGCGGGATCAAGCTCACCACCCTGATCGTGCTCTTGCTGGCCGTGCTGGCATTCGTTCGCAGGCGTTCCGAGCTCGACATCTTCGGTCGGACCCTGCCCCATGCGCAAGTCATGAAGTTGTGGGTGCTGAGCCTGCTTGCGCTGCTGTGTGTCGGGTTCGGCGTGTTCGTCATCACCCTGACCAACCGCGGCGACTTCCTGGATCTGCTGTTCGAAGCGGTTTCGGCCTTTGGCACGGTCGGCCTGTCGCGCGGCGTCACCGCCGAGCTCGATCAGCTGGGCCAGAGCGCGCTCATGGTGCTGATGTTCATCGGCAGGGTCGGACCGCTGGCGCTGGGGTTGTTCCTGGCCACACGGACCATGCCACGGGTGCGCTATCCGGCAGGCGATGTCTATATCGGCTGAAGCTGCGGCCGACATGCCCCTGAGTCGCTACGGTTTCGTTTTCTTCATTTTCGGAGTCAGAATCCCCGCCAGCATCATGGACAAGGCGAGCAATATCCACCCTGTAGACCAAGCCAGCGGGACCGGTACGGCCTGCGCTGAGCTGGCGAAAAGGCTGAGCGACCGATTGAAGGCGGCGTTGCCGGCCCGGTGTCCGATCAGCCTGCCGGGCAAGTCATCGAAAAGCGGGTGAATGCCGCCAGGGATGCGAGAAATCCCGGCCTCGTCGGCGGCATCGTAATAGGTTGCCCACTGAAGCACGGTCGGCTCGCTCGGACCTGACTCGAATGCGAGCTTGAAGCCTCCGGCGTCCATGCTGGATACGAATTCACCCAGCCCACCCGGAAAATACGGATCACCGGTAAACCGGGCCAGAACGGTGGCTCCGGCCCGACTGAAGCCGCTGTGGCCGGAGACATAGCCGGGAAACGCCGGGGTTACGAAATCCCGCTGTTGGTAGGGAAGCCATTCTACGGCACGAATCCAGCCAACTCCCCCGATCTGGGTCTCCGGGTCTGCCGGATGTCCCATCCAGGACAAGACGGCAATTTCGCCGACGTGCGCGGCCAAATGTTCGTGCCGTTGAGCGGGAAGGATCGAGTCAGCGGTGATGATTTCTACCAGCCCCGGCTCCAGCGGCAGGCCGAGAGGATGGAAGGACGGCAGATCGGCGCTTGTGGACTGTCCGAGTTCTCCCATTCCCCGAATCAGCGTGATCGGCCGACTTGACTCGTACATTCGCTTGACCTCCCAAGTGGCCACCACACTATCGTGCAGGGCCCCGTTCAAGGCGAGGTAGAGCTTGATGTCCCATTCCAGGCGCTCGAGCGCCGGGCCGCTGCCACCCAGTCTGAAAGTCTGTGCGGGATGATCGGAAATCGCGTTGGCGATTCCGTTCCAATGGCCCGGCGGCGTCGATGAATCCGGGCCATCGGCCCAGAACTCCGCTAGCACTCGGCCCCAATCGCCTCGTCGCACCCAGTTGTCTGGGTAAGGCAGCCCGGTGGCAGGGTTAACGGCATGACCTCTGCCATCCATTTTCCCAAGTGAATTGTTGCCGACCACCGCGGGTGAGACATTGAGCCATTCGCCATCTCCGGGATCCAGCCTCGCGCTCTGGCGAATCAATTCGAGCACTTGCTGTTTAAGGTCAGCATCACCCGTATCCCCCAGCAAGGGAGGCATGCCCGGGTCGGCGTATGGCTCGCCCGGGAGCGGTCGAGAGAGGGCGAAAGTGGCTACATTGAACCAGTGTGGCGTCAGGAATTCCTGAGGTTCGATGTGGCCGGAAACCTGAAGGGGCTGCCAGGCATTGAGATCGCTGTGGCCGTTGGTGCCTGGCTGTTCGACGATCAGGATGGGGGCGCTGGAGACATGGCCGGTATTGTCCACGTAGTCCCCGGCCTCGTTGGCACCATCTTCGAGCCCCGCGCGGATTACGGCTGCCCCAATCCGGTTGCCAATCGCCGCTGGCGAAGAGCCGATGACGCTTTCATTGTCGATATCGAAGCCGAGATTCGACAGGCGGGAATCCAGCGCCGTCTGGATCTGGGGTTGACCCGGCGAGGCGGCGAATCGATGGGTCAGCACGCGATAGGCAGCGAAGCTGATGGCCTCGATACGGTCCTTCTCGATCGAATCTTCGGCTTCCGCCATCTCGCGCAGGAAAACCGCACCGGAAGCCGGATCGTAGGCAGCCCATGCATCGTACATTGCGGCGGAAACGTGAAAAAGATTTCGCGCGTGGACGGTTGGACGAGGCGTATCGGCGCGAATGGCGGCAAGCAGCTCCTCGTTCCACAATCGGGCGACAGAATGACCTGTCGCCGCCCGTTTGGCGGCCGAGGAGGCGGCCGGTCGCGACGCCGGCAGCTTGACTGATTCGCCCTCCGAGTATGAGGCGGCTGTGCCAGAGGCCAGGAGAACAACCAAGAGCAAGGCATAGCCCGGGAGCATTCGGCCGTGCTGGAGAATGTGGTCAATCATGAAAAATACCGTTTCCCGGGTCGGGGACTGGGCCGAACGCTGCGCGCAAGTTCATGCACGCCGAGCATAGGCTACTCTGATTTCATGATCCGGTGGCGTGGCTTGTCTCCAGCGGTCGGCCCATGGCTGTGCACCGCCAGGCGGACTTCGGCGCCATACGGGTTGGTCAACGGGTTCGCCGGAACGCCCGGAATGGCGATTTCAAGTTTGCCGGAGCCGGTGACATCGCCGACTGCAAGATGACCAGCGAGCGTGGTCTTGCCATTGCCGGTGACTGCACCGCCACCGAAGTGGAAGTCGCCTTCGGCTGCGTCGTTTGCCATCAGATCGGCGATCGAGCACGGCGTGGTCCAGCACTCCCCAGGGTTGTTGAACGTGATGATCCAGAGCGTCATGGCATGACCCTTGGGCAGGCCTTCGGTGGTCAAGGTCGCCGTTACCCCGTGCTCTGTGCGCACGAGCCGGGACATGCCAAGCGCTTTGCCGGGCTGGTCCCACTCCCAGTTCCAGTAAACATCCTGCGTTGTCTGAACGCTGCCGGTGTCGGCCAGAACTTGTGTTGCCATCGCGCTTCCGGCCAGAAGCATGGCGCCAAACGCCATCTTGGCCATCGATAGTAATTGCATTGGTCTCTCCTTTAAGTTGTCGGTCAAGCAGTTGCAGCCCGGGGCACGGACTGCAAGTCGGTTTCGAAAACGGCGCGAAATTTTCGCTATAAAATGACGAAATCATCACGGCGAGGCGCCTGACGGCCATGACCGGAAGCGACGG
>JAWLFD010000118.1:0-7481 GCA_041685745.1 Wenzhouxiangella sp. | reverse complement strand
GGCGCCAGCCAGATCAAGCTGATGGCCGGCGGCGGCACCTCGTCGGCCTACGACCCGGTCGATGTCACCCAGTACACCTTCGACGAAATGCGCGCCGCGGTCGAGGCCACCGAGGACTGGGGCACCTACGTCGCCGTCCACGCCTACACCCCGCGCGCCATCCGCCGGGCGATCGAGGCCGGCGTCAGGGTGGTCGAGCACGGTCAGCTGCTCGACGAGGAAACCCTGGCCCTGATGGCCGAGCACGAGGTCTGGCTGTCGACCCAGGTGCTGCGCGCCAGCACGCCCGACATGGACCCGCTGCGCCGGGCCAAGCGTGTTCCGGTGCTGGAAGGCCAGGCCCGGCTGTGGCCGCTGGCCCGCGAACTGGGCGTGCAGCTGGCCTGGGGCACGGATTTCCTGTTCGAACCGGCGCTCAACCACGAACAGAACAGCAACCTGCTGCTGCTGCAGGAATGGTTCACGCCGGCCGAGATTCTGAAGATGGTCACCCACGACAACGCCCGCCTGCTGGCCCTGTCCGGGCCGCGCAACCCCTATCCCGGGCGGCTGGGCGTGATCGAGCCGGACGCGCTGGCCGACCTGCTGCTGATCGAGGGCGATCCGGTCGCGGACCTGACGGTGCTCGCCGATCCCGAACAGAACTTCGTCGTGATCGTGAAAGACGGTCGGATCATGCGCGATACGACTGCGCCTTGATCGTCGCCGCGACCCGACGCTACACTTCCGCTTCTGTCCCAAGCTGACCAAGCCATGCGCCTGATCCTCTACACCGGCACCGACTGCGAGCTGTGCACCAAGGCCGAGCACCTGTTGGCCGAGGCCGGCTTTGGCCAGGAGGTCGAAAAGGTCTTCATCGATGACGACCCGGAACTGGCCGAGCGCTACGGCGACCAGATTCCGGTGCTGATGCAAGCCTCGACCGGCGAAAAGCTGTCCTGGCCCTTCACCGCCTCCCAGGTTCGGGACCTGATGGATGGCTAGCAGCGCGCTGGCGATCACCCACATCGACGCTTCCCGACTCCAGGAAGCCTTGCTCGCGGGCATCGCGAACGTTCTCGATCGCCGCGATTACATCAACAAGATCAACGTATTCCCGGTGCCCGACGGCGATACCGGGACCAACCTGGCGTTTACCCTGGCCAGCGTCCGGGCGGCCATCGAGCGACCCGACCGACGCAGCCTGCCGGAGTTGCTCGAGCAGATCGCCGAGGCCGCACTGGACGGCGCGCGCGGCAACTCCGGGGCGATCATGGCGCAGTATTTCCAGGGCTTGAGCGAATCCAGCCGCGACGCGCAGGTGCTCGACGCCGCCGGCCTGGCCAAAGCGTCGCGCTCGGCCGCCCGCTCGGCCTGGGGCGCGATGTCCAACCCGGTGCCGGGCACCCTGCCGACGGTGCTGGAAGACTTCGGCGACGAACTCGGCCGGCTGACCCGTGACGGCGTCGAGGATATCCGGGCGCTGTTTCAGCGCGGTCTCAAGCGTGCCCGCCAGTCGCTGGCCGCCACGCCGGAAAAACTGGCGGTACTGCGCGAGGCCGGCGTGGTCGATGCGGGAGCGCAGGGCTTCGTGGATTTTCTCGAAGGCATCTGGCGCTACATGCGCAGCGGCAAGGTGCCCGCCGGCGGCACGGCCTCTGCCGAAATCGCCGCCGGCCAGGCCATGCATCTGCACGGGGAGGCACCCGAAGAACATAGGTTTTGCACCGAATGCCTGATCACCGGCGAGAGCCTGGATGTGGTCATGCTCAAGCGTCAGCTCGAAGCCCTGGACGCATCCTCGCTGGTGGTTGCCGGCGGGGCGCGCCGGGCGCGGGTGCACATCCACACCGACGCGCCCGGCGAGGTCTTCCGGATCTGCGGCGACCACGGCGAAATCCGCCAGCAGAAAGCCGACGACATGACCCGCCAGCACGGGCTGATGAACCAGCACGGCCAGGTCGCCATCGTGACCGATTCGGCCGCCGACCTGCCGGCCGAGGAAGCCGACCGCCTGGGCATCCACGTCGTGCCGGTGCGTCTTAATTTCGGCGACGAGGAATTTCTCGACAAGCTCACCATCACGCCGACCGCGTTCTACCAGCGCCTGGCACAAAGCACGACGGTGCCGCGCACATCGCAACCGCCGCCGGGCGACTTTCGCCGCCAGTTCGAACTGCTCACTTCGCACGGGCTCGACGTGCTGGCGCTGCAGATTTCCAGCGCCGTCAGCGGCACATTCCAGGCCGCCGAGAGCGCTGCCGGCCGCTTCGAGAACGAGGCCGTCAGCGTGTTCGATACGCTCAACGGCGCGACCGGCCAGGGGCTGATGGTGCTGTGGGCCGCCGAAGCCGCCGCTCGCGGCTGGAAGCGGGATGCCATCATCGAGCACCTGAGCGGCACGCTGGCCGAGTTCCAGACCTTGTGCCTGGTGCGCGATCTGTCCTGGGGCGTGCGCGGCGGGCGGATCAAACCGTGGATGGAAAAGGTCTCGCGGCGCCTGCGCCTGAACCTGGTGTTGTCCAATACGGCAGAAGGCAAGCTCGGTCCCTGCGGCGTGCTGCCCGGCCGCCGCAATGCGGTTGAACGCTTTGCCCGCTTCGTGCTCAAGAAAATGGACCCGGAGCGGGTCTACCGGGTCGTCATCAGCCACACCGACGCGGTCGACGACGCCCGGGCCATGCGCGAGCGCATCCTGACCGGCCATCCGCGGGTCGACGCCTGCTGGCTCGAGGACGCCAGCCCCGCGATCGGCTGCCACACCGGGCCCGGCGCCCTGCTGTGCGGCATCCACCCCTGGCAACCGCCGGAAGACCGGCAAAAATGACCGCGCTGGCCCTGGCCGCAGCGGCCCTGATCGGCTACCTGCTGGGCTCACTGTCCGGCAGCCTGGTGCTGGGTCGAACGCGGGGCGTCGACATCCGGGCCATGGGCTCGGGCAATGCCGGCGGGACCAACGCGCTGCGTACCCTGGGCTGGCGTTTTGCCCTGGGGGTGATCGCCATCGACCTGGGCAAGGGCGCGCTGGCCGCGCTGCTCGCGCCCTGGCTGGTTGCCGGCCTGCTGCCGACCGACCTGCCGGCGCTCACGCTGGCCGTCGTGGCCGGTTTCCTTGCCGTGATCGGCCACGTCTGGCCGCTGTATTTCGGTTTCAGCGGCGGCAAGGGTGCCGGCACCGCGGTGGGTGTCATCGCAGCGCTCGCCCCGTGGTGCATCCTGCCGCTGCTGCTGGTCTGGATCATCACCATCGTCGGCACCGGCTACGTCGGCCTGGCCACGATCCTGGCCGGTCTCACGCTGGTTCCGGCAATGTGGCTGCTGGGGCCGGACCCCTTGCCCCCGGCGCTCGGGACACTGGCCATCGTCCTGGCAGTCACCCTGGTCTTCACCCACCGCAGCAACCTCTCGCGCCTGCGCGACGGATCGGAAAACCGCTTCGAGCAGGCACGCCTGTTCAAGCACCGACGCTGACCGGCCGGCCGATGAGCGAGGCGAACGCGCTGGATCGCCGGCAAATCCAGGACCGTCTGAAGGCGGCGGGGCGGAACGCGACGACGCTGAGGGTCGAGCGCGAGGTCGATTCCACCAACACCCGGCTGACCAGGCTTCGGGCCGCCGGCGAAGCCGTCGACGTGCTGCTCGCCGACGCGCAGTCGGCCGGCCGCGGGCGCCGCGGGCGCCAGTGGATCTCGCCGCCGGGCTCCGGGCTGTACCTGTCGCTGTTCCGGGCTTTTGCCGGGCCGGTTCGTCGCCTCGAGGCCCTGGGGCTGGTGGCCGGACTGGCCGCTGCTGCCGCCATCGAGCGCTGCTGCGGCGTGCAGCCCGGTCTGAAGTGGCCCAACGATATCGTGATCGGCGGGTGCAAGGTGGCCGGCTGCCTGATCGACCTCGGCGGCATGCCCGGCTCGGCCAGCGCGATCATCGGCATCGGCATCAACGTCGATTTTCGTGGCCAGGCCGGCCCGGACCAGCCGTGGACCGATCTGGCAACCGCCGCCGGGCAGGTGCCGGACCGCAACCGGCTGGCCGCCGCCCTCATCGAGCAGCTGGGCGATGACCTGGATGACTTCGATGAACACGGGTTTGCGGCGCTGCAGGCGCGCTGGGCCGAGCGCGATGTACTGTCCGGAAACGAGGTCGTCGCTGCCGGCCCCGGGAAAACCACGATCCGGGGACAGGCGCGGGGCGTGGACGAATCCGGTCGCCTGCTGATCCAGACACCGGAAGGAATTCATCGCCTCCACGGCGGCGACATCACCCTGCGACGGGCGCAATGAGGCGGGGTCGAAACGACATCGTCCGCCGGGGCGGGTTATCCTTTGCCGGATGATCCTGCACGCCCGCCCGGCCCATTGCGTTGCTGACCACAGGCGCCTTCCGGGCTGCCCCACGAGGGCAGCATGAGCCCTGCCGTCTGGCGCTGGCTGGTTGCGCTCTTGCTGATCGCCAACACCCTCGCGCTGGTCGTCTACCTGCGCGGCGATACCAGTCCGGAGCCGCCGCCACCGGCCGTGCCCGCCCTGCCGGCCGAGTGGCCGCGGCTGGTGCTGGCCACTGAAGCCGCCCCGCGCATGATCAGCAGTGGCCCTGCCGGCGAATGTTTCAGTATCGGTCCCCTGCCCTCCCTGCTCGCACAGCAGCGAGCCGAAGACCGGCTGCGGCCCGTCGCGGGACGAATCCGCACCCGCCAGACCGTCTCCGAGCGGGATCGGGGGTGGTGGGTCTACCTGCCGGCCGGCTCGCGCGGCCGGGCCCTGGACCTGACCCGTGAGCTGGCCGAGCGCGGCCTGGAGGATTTCTTTGTCGTCACCCGCGGCGACATGGAAAACGTCGTATCGGTGGGGCTGTTCGAGAGCGTCGACAACGCGCGCGCGCGCCAGCGCCAGGTGCGCGCGGCCGGCTTCGACGCGCAGCTGGAAATCCGACGCGAGTCCGCGCCCCAGTTCTGGGTCGACTACCGCAGCGACCCGGGCCTGGAAGCGCCCTGGCGGTTCATCATCGAGGCCTCTCCCAGCGCCCAGCACAGGGTCATTCCGTGCTTTGAAGAAGACGCGGAGGAACCCGGCTGATGGAATTCCGCCTGACCGCCCGCATCTTTTCCGGACCTCTGGGCCCGTGGCTGCGGCTGATGCGCTTCGACCGGCCGATCGGCATGGCGCTGCTGCTGTGGCCGACCTGGTGGGGCCTGTGGTTTGCCGCCGGTGGCCTGCCGCAGATCGACAACCTGGTCATCTTTACCCTCGGCGTGGTGGTGATGCGCGCGGCCGGCTGCGTGATCAACGACTTCGCCGACCGCGACCTCGACCCCCTGGTGGAGCGCACCCGCAGCCGGCCGCTGGCCAGCGGCGAAATCCGGCCCGGCCAGGCCCTGGCGCTGTTCGTGGTGCTGATGGCGATCGCGCTCGGCCTGGTGCTGCTGACCAACCGGCTCACCGTGCTGCTGGCCATCGGCGGCGCCTTGCTGGCCGGCACCTATCCGTTCCTGAAACGCTTCACCCACTTCCCCCAGATCGGGCTCGGGACCGCGTTCAGCTGGGCCATCCTGATGGCCTTTGCCGCCGAGACCGGCACCATCCCCGAACTGGCCTGGTGGCTGTTCGCGCTCAACCTGGTCTGGACGGTGATCTACGACACCGAATACGCCATGGCCGACCGCCAGGACGATCTGCAGGCCGGGGTGAAATCGACCGCGATTGTCTTCGGCCGGTTCGACGTACCGATTCTGGCCGGCCTGATGGGCCTGGTGACCGCGTTGCTGGTCCTGATCGGACTGCAGTTTCTGCCCACGCCGGCCTGGTTCACGGCGGTGGTCCTGGTATTCCTGCTGTTCCAGCGCCAGCTGTGGCGCATCCGTAAACGCGATCCCGAAGCCTGCTTCCGCGCCTTCCTGAGCAATCACTGGGTGGGGATGACGATTTTCGCCGGTACCGCGCTGTCGTTCGCCCTCCAGACCTGATCTATATCAGGCGCGCGCCGCGACCCAGACATCGACCCGCTGGACGCCGGCAGCCAGCAACACCCGCGCACACTCGTCCAGGGTCGAACCGGTGGTCATCACGTCGTCGACCAGGGCAACAAAGGCCGGCGGCCCCGGCAGCCGCGCGATTCGGAAAGCGCCGCGAACGTTGGCGCCGCGCCGATCGGCGGGCAGTTCGGCCTGGCTGTCGGTGGAGCGCACGCGCGCGAGCGCGTCGTCCCAAGGCAGGTCGGTCATTCTGGCCGCCAGGTCCCGGCACAGCAGGGCCGACTGGTTATAGCCGCGCTGCAGCAGCCGCCGCGGATGCAACGGGACCGGAACGACGAGATCGGGCCTCGGCGCCCCGGCGCAAGCAAGCCGGCGCGCCAGCAGATCGGCCAGCAGGCGGCCGGCCGCCAGGTCGCCATGAAACTTGAAGCGCCGGACCAGCCGCTCGATCTCCCCGCGATAGGAGAAACCCGGCCAGGTCGCCGAAAAAGCCGGCATGGCCATGGCACAGCGACCGCACACGGCGACGTCGCGGTCCAGTTCCAGGCCGCAACGGGCGCACTGCCCGGCCAGGGCCGGCAACTCGGCCTCGCAGCCGCTGCAGCAGTCCATCTCGCGCCGGCCCGCCTGGCCGCAAACCAGGCAGACGGGCGGGAACAGACCTTGTCGGAACCGATCGAGAATCATGCGTGGCGCACGTGGGCCGGCCGGGGCCCAGCATAGCGCAGGTCCGCGATATCGACCCGCCTCACCCGGCCCGGCTAGAATGCCGGCCAGTTGCGCAGCCTTGCCCGCCGAGATGTCCACCAACCGATTCGATCCGCTGGCCGCCGCCTGGGAAGATCACGCCGCCGTGGCCGAGGAAGCCGGCCGCCGCCTGCTGGAGCGCCTGGACGGGCTGCGCTTCGAGCCCGACCGCATCCTGGAGCTCGGCTGTGCCACCGGCGTGCAATGCCGCGCGCTGCGCGAGCGCTTTCCCCGGGCCCGCATCATCGGCCTGGACCACAGCGCGGCGATGCTCTCACGGGCCCGCCGGCGGCGCGGCTGGTGGCGGCCGCGGTTCGAGCTGTTGCAGGCGGATCTGGAAGCCTTGCCGCTGGCCGAGGCAAGCGTGGACCTGGTGTATGCCAACATCAGCCTGAACTGGTCGGGCGATCCGACGCGTGCGCTGGCCGGACTGCGACGCGTGCTGCGCCCGGGCGGTCTCGTCCTGATTGCGTTGCTCGGCCCCGACACCCTGCGCGAGACCGGGCTGAAAAAAGACCTGGCGCTGAAAATACTCCCCGACGTGCAGCAGTTGGGAGGGCTGCTGATCGGCGCCGGCTTCTCCGAGCCGGTCCTGGATACCGACTGGCTGACGACCACCCACTCGTCGACCGAGACCCTGGTGACCGAACTGCTGGGCAGCGGCTTGCTCGGCGCAGGCAGCCCGAACCCCGGCGATCCTGGCGCGGCGGCGGTCAGCGCAGAAGAACCCGGTCGGCCTGGACAGATCGCGGTCAGCTGGGAGATCGTCTCGGCTTCGGCCTGGGCGCCG
>JAWLFD010000117.1:0-7493 GCA_041685745.1 Wenzhouxiangella sp. | reverse complement strand
GGTGGTGAGATAACCGTTGCCGACGATGTCCCAGTACTTGTGATCGTGCCCCCAGCGGCTGTACTTGACGATCATGGAAATCGCCGCCGCGGCCACCCGACCGTTGTCCTCGATGCACAGCTGGCCTTCCGGAAAGCGCTGAATCTGCGACTCGAACTGGGCCTTGGTCCAGGCACCCTCCAGCCCACCGGGGTAGACCTTGTCCATGATCCGGGCAATGTCTTCGTAATCATCCAGTCGCGTCTGCCGCAGGATCAGGCGATGCTGGTCGGAGGAAAAATCGGCTGTTTCGGTCATCAGGTCACAATCGCTTGGAAACTGGCTGGGGAGAATAGCGCACCATTCCGGCGTCAGCGCATCGACAGCCCGAAATCCGCCCTTATAATCTCGAGCATGCCTGCCACCGCTCCCGGACCGGAAATCCCGGTCTATGCTCCTTCTGAAATCAACCGCGAAGTCCGCACCCATCTGGAAGCGGGCTTTCCACGGGTGTGGCTGCGCGGGGAGATTTCCAATCTGGCGCGGCCGGCATCCGGTCATCTGTATTTCAGTCTCAAGGACGCCAGGGCCCAGATTCGCTGCGCGCTGTTTCGGGGCAACGCCGACGGTCTGGGTTGCCGGCCAGCCAACGGCGACGAGGTCCTGGTGCGCGGACGCCTGAGCCTGTACGAGCCGCGCGGCGACTACCAGCTGATCGCCGACGCCATGCTGGCGGCCGGTGCCGGCGCCCTGCAGCAGGCGTTCGAGGCGCTCAAGAAAAAGCTCGAGGCCGAAGGGCTGTTCGCGCCTGAGCGCAAGCAGACGCTGCCGGCCTGGCCACGCCGCATCGGGGTGGTCACCAGCCCCTCGGGGGCCGCCGTGCGTGACATTCTCGACGTTCTCGCCCGACGCTGGCCGCTGGCCCGGGTGAGGGTCTACGCCAGCCCGGTCCAGGGCGACGGCGCGGCGCCCGATCTTGGGCGCGCGCTGCTCGCCGCCGACCGCGACGGATTCGCCGACGTGATCCTGCTGGCCCGCGGCGGTGGCTCGATCGAGGACCTGTGGGCATTCAACGACGAGAACCTGGCGCGGACCATCGCCGGCCTGGCAACCCCGGTCATCAGCGGCGTCGGCCACGAAACGGACTTCACCATCGCCGATTTCGTCGCCGATGTCCGCGCGCCCACCCCGACGGCGGCGGCCGTCGCGGCGACGCCGGACGGGGCCGAACTCGCCGACCGGGTGCAATTGCTTTCAAAACGCCTGGCCGCAGCCATTCAACGGCGGATCGACCGGACGGCGCAAGGCCTGGACCATCTTGATCGACGCCGCCTCGGTCAGCATCCCCGGCTGCGGCTTCAGGAGCTGGCCCGCCGGCATGCCCAGGCCCGGGTACAGCTCGAGCGGGCCGGTCAGCGCATCATCCTCGGCCGTGGGCAGCACCTGACCGCGCTCGAACGCCGGCTGGCCACGGCGGCGCCCGCCCGCACCGTTGAGCGCCTGGCGCAACTTCGCGCAGGGCTGGATGGAAGACTGCAACGTGCTATGCAGCTGCAGCTGGAGCGGGGCCAGGCCCGCCTCGGCGCGGCCGCGCGCGCGCTCGACTCGGCCAGCCCGCTCAATATCCTCGAGCGCGGCTATGCCGTGGTCCGCGCCGCCGACGGCACGCCGCTGACCCGCCCCGACCAGTTTCAAACGGGCCGGGAAGTCGGCCTGCGATTTCGCGATTTCGAGGTTCGAGCGCGGGTGCTGGACAAGCCGGAATTGCTATAGCGGGGCTTAGGGGGTTAAAGCAAGCCGATCTCGCGCAGGCGCTCGACCAGGTATCCGTGCGAGGTGATCGACTCTGGATAGCGGTCGGGATTGTCGGCGCGGATGCACTGCGGCAGCGTCTCGATGACGAAGTCCGGGTTTGGGTGGAGAAAGAACGGAATGGAATAACGTGACTGGCGCGCCGCCTCGCCCGGTGGATTGACCACCTGGTGGGTGGTCGACGGGTAGACGTGGTTGGTCAGGCGCTGGAGCATGTCGCCGACGTTGACCACGATGCTCCCCGGCAGGGTGGTCACCGGCACCCACTGACCGTCCCGGGTCAGGATTTCCAGCCCCTGTTCTTTCGAGCCGATCAGCAGCGTGATCAGGTTGATGTCCTCGTGGCGGGCGGCCCGCACCGCGCCTTCCGGGGCACCGGCAATCGGCGGATAGTGAATCGCGCGCAGCACGGAGTTGCCGCGGTCGACCTTGTCGGCAAACCAGTCCCGCTCCAGCCCCAGGTCCAGTGCAATCGCCTCGAGCACACGGTTGCCCAGGTCATCCAGGGCGGAGTACAGATCCAGGGCCGCGGTGCGAAACCCGGCCGGTTCCTGCGGCCACAGGTTGGGCAGCAGGATGTCCGGGTAGGGATTGTTGTCTTCGATTTCGCGACCGACGTGCCAGAACTCCTTGAGATCGGGCACGGTGTGATCGCGGGCCTGCTCCACCCCGAATCCGGTGTAGCCCCGCGCCCCGCCCTTGCCCGGCAGACGCAAACCCTGCTTGGCGTGCTCGGGCAAGGCGAAAAAGGCGCGGAACGCGGCGTAGGCGGACTCGATGACGTCATCGTCAATGCCGTGATCGCGAACGGCGACGAAGCCGAACTCGCGCCAGCCCTGCCCGATGCGGTCGGTAAAATCGCCGCGCTTACCGTCGAAGTCGGCCATCGACAGCACGGGAATACCGGAAATCTCGCTCATGGGGTCACCGCTCCTGCGACAACGTCGGCCAGTTCCTCGGCCAGGGTCTGGACGGTTTCGCGCTCCCGCCCCTCCACCGTTACCCGCACGACCGGCTCGGTACCGGAAGGCCGCAGAATGACCCGACCCTGGCCGGCCAGTGCCTTCTCGACCCGGTCGACCGCCGCCGCCACGGACGCGTCGGTTTCGATCAGCCGCCGGGCATCGCCGCGCACCGGCACGTTGATCATCACCTGGGGATACTTGTACATGCCGGTCACCAGCGCCGCCAGCGACTGACGGCCACCGGCTATGACCTCGACCACCTGCAAGGCACTGACGATGCCGCAGCCGGTCGAGGCGCGGTCCAGGCACAGGATGTGACCGGACGCCTCGCCCCCCAGCACCCAGCCGTTGCGACACAGCAGATCATGAACGTGGCGATCGCCGACCTTGCTGCGCTCGAACGGCACCTCGAGGCGGGCAAAAGCTTCTTCCAGACCGAAATTGCTCATCACCGTTCCGACCACGCCGCCAAACAGCTGTCCGCTCGCGCGCCGCGCCGAGGCGAGCAGGAAGAGAATCTGGTCGCCGTCGATCAGTTCACCGGCATGATCGACCATCACCACGCGGTCGCCGTCCCCGTCAAAGGCGATGCCGAGGTCGGCCTTCTCGCCGACTACCGTCGCCGCCAGGCTGGACGGATCGGTCGATCCGCAGGCTTCGTTGATGTTGAGTCCGTCGGGCTTGTGATGAATGCTGATGACTTCGGCACCCAGTTCGCGAAAAACCTCCGGAGCGATCCGGTAGGTGGCGCCGTTGGCGCAGTCGAGCACGATCCTGAGTCCATCGAAACGGGTACCCCAGGTCACCGTCCCCTTGCAGTACTCGATATAGCGACCGACGGCATCGTCGATCCGCGCGGCTCGACCCAGTCGATGGGGCTCGACGTGCGCCATGGGCTGATCGAGAGCCGCCTCGATCTCCTCCTGAACGGTGTCGTCGAGCTTCAACCCTTCTCCGGAAAAGAACTTGATCCCGTTGTCCTCGTAGGAATTGTGCGAGGCCGAAATGACGATCCCGGCCGCGGCACCCATGCTGCGGGTCAGATGAGCGATGGCGGGCGTCGGCATGGGGCCGAGCAGCAGCACGTCGACGCCGGCCGCCGACAGGCCCGCCTCCAGCGCGGATTCAAACAGATAGCCCGAAATCCGAGTGTCCTTGCCGATGACGACCGAGCAGCGCTCTTGAGCCTGCGCGGTCAGGACGGTCCCCGCCGCCCAGCCCAGCTTGACGATGAATTCCACCGTGATCGGCGACTCGCCCACCCGACCGCGAATGCCGTCGGTTCCGAAATATTTCATGCTCTGCTCCCGTGTTCGACATCGGCCTGGGCCAGTGCTTGCCAGGTCTTGAGCCCGTCGACCGTTGCGGCCACGTCGTGGACGCGCACGATGGCCGCGCCGCGCTGCGCGGCCAGCACCGCGGCCGTGACCGAAGCGGCCACGCGTTCATCGGGCCGCTCGCGGCCGGTCAGCCGTCCGAGCATCGATTTTCGCGACAGCCCGGCCAGTACCGGATAGCCCAGACTGTTGAGCTCGCGAAAGCGCGCCAGAAGGGAAAGGTTGTGCTGCAGGGTCTTGCCGAAACCGAAACCCGGATCCAGTACCAGGTGTTCGCGCGCCATTCCGGCATCCAGACAGGCCTGGACGCGGGCGCCGAAAAAGTCCATGACCTCGGCGACCACGTCATCGTAACGCGGATTGTCCTGCATGGTACGCGGCTCGCCGCGCATGTGCATGAGGCAGACCGGAACCCCGAGTTCGGCCGCGGCCTCGAGCGCCTCAGGCGCCCGCAGGGCGTTGACGTCGTTGATCATGTCGGCGCCGGCAGCAACCGCCGCGCGCATCACGGCCGGCTTGGCGGTGTCGATCGAAATCGGTGCCCCGGTGCGCTCGCGCAGCCGCTCGATGACCGGCAGAACGCGAAGCCGTTCGTCGTCCTCGGAAACCGGCTCGGCTCCCGGGCGGGTCGACTCTCCACCGATATCGAGCAGATCCGCGCCTTGCTCGAGCAGCTCCAGCCCATGCGCGACTGCCCGGTCGGCTCGCTCGAAGCGGCCACCGTCGGAGAAGGAGTCGGGAGTGACGTTGACCACGCCCATGACCAGCGGCTGCTCGCTGCGATGCGCGCGACCGATGCGTTCTGCCAGTGATTCGCCCATCGCGGTATTTTAGCGGTTTGTCGGGCGGCTCGGCGCCGACGTGAAAACGCCGGCAGCAAGGCCGGCGTTTTCACGTGCGCGAGAGGTTTCCCGATCAGCCGGTGGCCGGCTGACCGGCCGGCTGGTCGCCATCGTCCCCGCTCGGCGACGACGGCGGCGGTGGCGTATCGTTCCAGCCTTCGGGCGGATCCGGCTCGTGGCCTTCCATGATCTGGTTGATCTGCTTGACGTCGATGGTCTCGTAGCGCATCAATGCCTCGGCCATCAGCTCGAGCTTTTCGCGATTCTCGTCCAGGATGCGGCGCGCGGTCTCGTAGGCCTCGTCGATGATGCTGCGGACCTCCTTGTCGAGCTGGCGGTGCGTCTCGTCGGAGATGTGCTTGTGCTGGGTCACCGAACGGCCCAGGAACACTTCGTCCTCGTTCTCGCCGTAGGCCAGCGGTCCCATCGAATCCGACAGACCCCACTTGGTGACCATGTTGCGGGCGATTGCCGAGGCCCGCTCGATGTCGTTGGAAGCCCCGGTGGTGACGTTGTCCTTGCCGTAGATCAACTCCTCGGCAACCCGGCCGCCGAACAGGCTGGCCAGCTGCGAATTGAGCTGCTTGCGGGTCATCGAGTACTTGTCTTCCTCGGGCAGGAACATGGTCACGCCCAGGGCGCGGCCGCGCGGGATGATGGTGACCTTGTAGACCGGGTCGTGCTCCGGCACGATGCGACCGACGATGGCGTGGCCGGCCTCGTGGTAGGCGGTCAGGCGCTTGTCGTCTTCCGACATCACCATGGACTTGCGCTCGGCGCCCATCATGATCTTGTCCTTGGCCAGCTCGAAGTGCGACTGGCGGACGGTGCGCGAGTCCTGGCGGGCGGCGAACAGCGCCGCCTCGTTGACCAGGTTGGCCAGGTCGGCGCCGGAGAATCCGGGGGTGCCGCGGGCGATCACCCGCGGGTCGGCGTCGTCGCCGGCCGGGACCTTGCGCATGTGAACTTTAAGAATCTGCTCGCGGCCCTTGAGGTCGGGCAGCGGCACGACCACCTGGCGGTCAAAGCGTCCCGGACGCAGCAGCGCCTGGTCGAGCACGTCGGGGCGGTTGGTCGCCGCGATCAGGATGATGCCCTCGTTGCCTTCGAAACCGTCCATTTCGACCAGCAGCTGGTTGAGGGTCTGCTCGCGCTCGTCGTGGCCACCGCCGAGGCCGGCCCCGCGCTGGCGCCCGACCGCATCGATCTCGTCGATGAAGATGATGCAGGGCGCGTGCTTCTTGGCGGTCTCGAACATGTCGCGCACCCGTGACGCACCGACCCCGACGAACATCTCGACGAAGTCCGAGCCCGAAATCGAGAAGAACGGAACCTTCGCCTCACCGGCAATGGCGCGTGCGAGCAGGGTCTTGCCGGTCCCGGGAGGGCCGACCATCAGAATGCCCTTCGGAATATGGCCGCCGAGGCGCTGGAACTTGGCCGGCGAACGCAGGAAATCGACCAGTTCGGTGACCTCGTCCTTGGCCTCTTCGCAGCCGGCGACATCCTGGAAGGTCACCTTGACCTGGTCTTCGCCCTGCAGCTTGGCCCGCGACTTGCCGAAGCTCATCGCGCCGCCGCGTCCGCCCATGCCGCCCTGCATCTGGCGCATGAAATAGACCCAAAGCCCGACCAGCACCAGCACCGGCAGCAGGCTGATGAGGATATCCACGACCACCGAGCGGCCTTCCGGCTCGCGGGCTTCGATCTCGACGCGGTTGTCGAGCAGGTCCTTGATCAGGCCGTCGTCGCGGGGCGCAAGCACCTGGAAGTTGCGGCCGTCGCGGGTCGCTCCGGTGATCGTCTTGGTGCCCGAGCTTTCCTGGATTTGCACCCGGTCGACCGCGCCGCTGCGAACCTCCTCGAGAAACATCGAGTAGGTCATCTCGTTGGGCTGTTCCTGCGGCTGCGAGTAGTAGTTGAACACGCTCATCAGGACCATCGCGATGACGATCCACATCAGCAGGTTCTTGGCAAAATCACTCAACGGCATTCTCCGGTTCTGGTCAGTAATCGACAACAAACATTGTACGGCAAGGGCGTGACGGTTCCGAGCGCTCAGGCCAGACCCGAACCGACCAGGTAGACTTCCCGGCTTTCCGGCCGGGAAGCGGCGGGTTTGCGCACCTTGACCGAGCGAAAGGATCGGCGGAATTCGGTGAGCAGTCCGTCAAAGCCCGCGCCCTGAAACACTTTGACCACGCAACGTCCGGAAGAATCCAGCCAGTCGCGCGCAAACGCCAGCGCCAGTTCGGCCAGGTCGATGCTGCGGGCCTGGTCCGCCGGTCCGATTCCGGAGAGATTGGGGGCCATGTCGGACAGTACAAGGTCGACCTTGCGCCCCTCGAGACGGGCTTCGAGCTCGGCCAGTACCGCATCCTCGCGAAAATCGCCCTGCAGGAACGTCACACCGGCCAACGGCGCCATCGGCAGCACGTCCAGCGCGATCACGCTGGCCCCGTCCGGCAGCACCCGCCGCGCGACCTGCGACCAGCTGCCCGGCGCCGCGCCCAGGTCGACCACCCTGCGCGCGCCATGCAGCAGCCCGTCCTTTTCGT
>JAWLFD010000116.1:0-7596 GCA_041685745.1 Wenzhouxiangella sp. | reverse complement strand
TTCGCCCACCGGCGTGGCGCAGGCCGGCAGCGGCTTCGGCGCTTTTTCCACGTCGACCAGGCACATCCGGCAGTTGGCCGCGATCGAGAGCTTGTGGTGGTAGCAAAAGCGCGGGATATCGATGCCGATGCGGTCGGCCGCCTCGATGATCATCGAACCCTTGGGGGCCTGGACCGAGTGACCGTCGATTTCCAGGGTGACGAGGTTGATGTCGTTTTCTGTAACTGTAGCCATGGCTTATGGGGACCAGGGACCAGGGACCAGGGACCACTGGGGCGATCGGCTCGACGAGGAATGTCGATAACTCCGAGCCGAATCAAGGTTCAGGACCCAAAGTTGCCCGAGACCAGAAAAATCTGGTCCCTGGTCCCTGGTCCCTGGTCCCACGAAAGAAACAATCACGCGGCCACCCCCAGCTTGTCGGCAACAATCGAGCGGCCGTGGGCGATGTAGTACTCGAACTCGTGGCGGAAATGGCGCAAAAAGCCCTGCACCGGCCAGGCCGCGGCCTCACCGAAGGCGCAGATGGTATGCCCCTCGATCTGGCCGGCGGCCGACAGCAGCAGATCGAGGTCTTCGGGCCGGCCCTTTCCGTCCTGGATGCGCCGAAGGACCCGGTACATCCAGCCGGTACCCTCGCGACACGGCGTGCACTGTCCGCAGGATTCCGCATAGTAAAAGCGCGCGATCCGGGTGCAGGCCGAGACCATGCAGGTGGTCTCGTCCATCACGATCACCGCTCCCGAACCCAGCCCCGAACCGGCTTTTTGCAGAGCGTCGTAATCCATGGTGACGTCCATCATGATATCGGCCGGCAGCACCGGCATCGACGACCCGCCCGGGATCACGCCCTTGAGGGCGTTGCCGTTGCGGACCCCCCCGACCCGATCGAGCAGCTCGGCGAACGGTGTACCCAGCGGCACCTCGTGGTTGCCGGGGCGATTGACGTGGCCGGAGACCGAGAACACCTTGAGCCCGCCGTTGTTGGGCTTGCCCATGTCCAGAAACCAGTCCGGGCCGTTGCGCAGGATCGCCGGCACGGAGGCCAGGGTTTCGGTGTTGTTGATCGTCGTCGGCTTGCCGTAAAGGCCGAAATTGGCCGGAAACGGCGGCTTGAAGCGCGGCTGACCCTTCTTGCCTTCCAGCGACTCCATCAACGCGGTTTCCTCACCACAGATGTAGGCGCCGGCGCCGAGCACGTTGTAGATGTCGATATCGACGTCCGATCCACGCACGTTGCGGCCCAGGTATCCGGCCTCGTAGGCTTCCTTGAGCGCTTCCTCGACGCGTTCGAAAGGCTCGTGGTGGAACTCGCCTCTGAGGTAGTTGTAGGCCACGGTCACCCCCATGGCGTAGGAGGCGATGGCCATGCCTTCGAGCAGCGCGTGCGGGTTGTAGCGCAGGATGTCGCGGTCGTGGCAGGTGCCCGGCTCGGACTCGTCGGAATTGCACAGCAGGTATTTCTGCACCGGCGCCGAGCGCGGCATGAACGACCACTTCAGACCCGTCGGGAAGCCCGCACCGCCGCGACCGCGCAGCGCTGACTTCTTGATCGCCTCGATGATTTCTTCCTGCGAAGTCTTTTCTTCCAGGATCTTTTCCCAGGCCTGCCAGCCGCCGATCGCGCGATAGGCCTCCAGCGACCAGCAGCGCTGCGCATTCAGGTGGGTGAAAACGACGTGGGGCTCGGTCATGGCAATCACTCCAGTCCGTCGAGAATCTCGTCGATCTTCTCGGGCGTGAGGTTTTCGTGGTAATGGCCGTCGACGATCATCATCGGCGCGCCGACACAGGCGGCGACGCACTCCTCTTCGATCTTCAGAAACACCCGCCCGTCCGGCGTGCTCTGGCCCATCTTGATGCCCAACTTGTTCTCGACCTGTTCGACCACCCGGTCAGCGCCGCACAACATGCACGAGATATTGGTGCAGATCGAGATCGAATGTCGCCCGACCGGCCGCGTTTCGAGCATGGAATAGAAGTTGGCGACCTCGTAGGCCCAGACCGGCGGCAGGTCGAGGTAATCGGCCACCGCATCCATCAGCTCGCTGGACAGCCAGCCCCCGTTTTGCTGCTGGGCGGCGTACAGCGCCTGAATCAGGGCCGAACGACGCCCTTCGAGGCCGTCCGGAAACTTGGTCAGCCAGTGATCGATGGTCGCCCGAGTCTGTTCTTCCAGCAGCTCGGCCTTGCCGGCCACGGGGTTTTCGGTTGCATGGAGACTCATCGGTCCACGTCTCCCATCACGATGTCCTGGGTGGCGATCATGGCCGGGATGTCGGAGAGCATGTGGCCGCGGGCCATTTCGTCCATGGCCGATAGGTGAACGAACGCCGGCGCGCGCAGATGCACGCGGAAGGGCTTGTTGGCGCCGTCGGAGATCAGATAGCAGCCGAATTCGCCCTTGGGCGCCTCGATGGCGGCATAGGCCTCGCCCTCGGGCACGCAGTAGCCTTCGGTAAACAGCTTGAAGTGGTGGATCAGGGCTTCCATGTCGTCCTTCATCTCCGCCCGGGTCGGCGCCGAGACCTTGAAGTTCTTCAGCATCACCGGGCCCGGGTTGGCGCGCAGCCAGGCGATGCACTGCTGGATGATGCGGGCCGACTGCCGGCACTCCTCGATCCGGACCAGGTAGCGGTCGTAGCAGTCGCCGTTGCTGCCGACCGGGATGTCGAAGTCGACTTCGGCGTACTTGGCATAGGGCTGCTTCTTGCGCAGGTCCCAGGCCACCCCGCTGCCGCGCAGCATCGGACCGGTAAAGCCCATCTGCAGGGCGCGTTCCGGGGAGACCTCACCGATGCCCACGGTGCGCTGCTTCCAGATGCGGTTGTCGGTGAGCATGGTCTCGTAGTCGTCGACCCGGTCGAAGAAGTCACCGGTGAAGGCTTCCAGGTAATCGAGCAGCGAACCGTTGCGCCAGCGGTTCATGCGCTCCAGGTCCTTGCCCTTGCGCCAGCGCGACTCGGCCAGCTTCGGCATCTGGTCGGGCAGGTCGCGGTAGACGCCGCCCGGACGGTAATAGGTCGGGTGCATGCGTGCACCGGAAACGGCCTCGTAGGCGTCCAGCAGTCCCTCGCGCTCGCGGAAGGCCCACAGAAAGACCGTCATCGCGCCCAGGTCCAGCGCGTTGGAGGCCACCCACATCAAGTGGTTGAGGATGCGGGTGATCTCGTCGTACATGGTGCGGATGTACTGGGCCCGCTCGGGCGCCTCGATGTCGAGCAGGTGCTCGATGGCGCGCACGTAGGCGTGCTCGTTGCACATCATGGACATGTAGTCCAGCCGGTCCATGTAGCCGATCGAGTGATTGAACGGCTTGGTTTCGGCCAGCTTCTCTGTCGCCCGGTGCAGCAGACCGATGTGCGGATCGGCGCGCTCGACGGTCTCGCCGTTGAGCTCCAGGATCAGGCGCAGGGCGCCGTGGGCGGCTGGGTGCTGCGGACCGAAGTTGAGGGTGAAGTTGCGAATCTCGCTCATGCCGACGAATCCTCTCGATCGCCGCGCGGCATGTCGACGTAGCGGCTGTCGCGCCGGACCACGCGCGGCACGCCGACCCGCGGCTCGATCTCCACCGGCTCGTAGATCACCCGCTCCTTTTCCTCGTCGTAGCGAACGGTCACGTTGCCGATCAGCGGAAAATCCTTGCGGAACGGATGGCCGATGAAACCGTAATCGGTCAGGATGCGGCGCAGGTCCGGATGGCCCTCGAAGATGATGCCGTACAGGTCGAAGGTCTCGCGCTCGAACCAGTTGACCGAACTCCAGACCTCGATCAGCGACGGCAGCACCGGCAGATCGTCGACGGGCGCATAGCAGCGCAGGCGAAGACGATGGTTGTGTTCCAGGCTGAGCAGCTCGACGACCGCGGCGAAGCGATTCGGAAAGTCGCCGGCCTCGGGTCGGTCTTCCCAGCTGAACCGCCCCGGCCCGGCGGCGTCAACCCCGCGCGAGAACCCGGAGCCGCTGGCCTCGGCCGTATCCCACTCGTCATCGCCGTAGCCCAGGTAATCGACGCCGCACAGGTCGATCAACTGCTCGAAGGCAAAGCGCGGGTCGTCGCGCAACTGCCAGGCCACGTCCAGCCAGTGCTCGGCCGGAATCACGGCGGTCAGCTGGCGACGATGCTCGATCAGTTCGGCGATCTTGTCGCCGAACACATCGCCGAGATTCTGCGCCAGGGCCTCGTTGCTCGAGCTGAAAGCGTTCATGCGCGGGCAATCGTGTTGGTCCGGCGAATCTTCTTCTGCAGCTGGAGGATGCCGTAGACCAGGGCTTCCGCCGTCGGCGGACAGCCGGGCACATAGACATCGACCGGCACGATCCGGTCACAGCCGCGGGTCACCGAGTAGGAATAGTGGTAGTAACCGCCGCCGTTGGCGCACGAACCCATGGAAATCACCCATTTCGGGTCGGCCATCTGGTCGTAGACCCGGCGCAGCGCCGGGGCCATCTTGTTGACCAGGGTGCCGGCGACGATCATGACGTCGGACTGGCGCGGGCTGGGCCTGAAGATCATGCCGAAGCGGTCGATGTCGTAGCGCGAAGCCGCCGAGTGCATCATTTCGATCGCGCAGCAGGCCAGGCCGAAGGTGACGGGCCACATCGAGCCCGTGCGCGCCCAGTTGATCAGCGCATCCACGCTGGTCGTGGCGAACCCGCGCTCGATCAGCGGGTTGTCCGTTCCGGGCCGCAGAATATCGTCGACGATCCCTTCCGGCTCGGGGTTGTGGAGCAGCGTGCTTATTCCCATTCCAGCGCCCCTTTCTTCCATTCGTAGACGAAACCGATCACGAGAATCAGCAGAAACACGCCCATGGCCACCAGACCGGTGATGCCGATCTCGTCGAGCACCACCGCCCAGGGAAACAGGAACGCGATCTCCAGATCGAAGATGATGAACAGGATGGCGACCAGGTAGAAACGAACGTCGAACTTCATGCGCGAGTCCTCGAACGCCTCGAAGCCGCACTCGAAGGCGGCGTCCTTGGCCCGAGACGGATTGCGCGATCCGAGTATCCCCCCGGCCAGCAGGAGCACGACGCCCATACCCATTCCGACGACCAGGAACACCAGGATTGGCAAGTAATCGGTCAGCATGCGCTCTCCATCCTTCGAGACGGGAAAAGAATCCCGGACGGCCATCGCGGCCCCAGGCAGCGCCGCCGTCCGTCCCCTTTTTCCTGTTGAATTTGGTGCCGAAGGCCGGACTCGAACCGGCACGGCTTTCGCCACTGCCCCCTCAAGACAGCGTGTCTACCAATTCCACCACTTCGGCAACAAGATCAGGTGAACAACTCATGGCCGGCATCGGCCGGAAAAATCAATCCGGCGGCGGCTGGTCAGGCTCGTCCGCGGCCTCGGACTCGCTCTGGGCCGGCGCGCTTTCGGTTTCCTCCGGCAACGGCAGGAAGGCATCGTCGGCCTGCTCCTGCTCCTCGATTTGCTCGGCGGACGGCAGCGTCTGGATGCCTTCGACCACGCCCAAATCATCCGGCGCTTCGGTGATCCCACCGGTGCGCGCTGCAATCACGGCCATCGACAGGCTGATGGCAAAAAAACCGACGCCCAGCCAGGTGGTCAGGCGGGTCAGGAAGCTGGCCGAACCGCGCGATCCGAACACCGTGCCCGAAGCGCCCGCGCCGAAAGCCGCGCCCATGGTCGCGCCGGGCCCGCGCTGCACCAGCACCAGGGCAATCAAGCCTGCTGCCAGCACCACGTGCAAAACTATCAGAACCGTATACAACATCGATGTCGAACCGTCACATTCCTTGTTGGGCCGCTCGGCAGATCGATACGAAGGACTCGACCTTGAGGGATGCGCCCCCGATCAGACCGCCGTCGATATCCTGCTGAGCGAAAATCTCGGCGGCGTTGTCGGGCTTGACGCTGCCACCATACAAAATCCGAACCAGACCGCCTATTGTAGCATCGTCGGCGATCAGTTGCTCCCGAATTGCCTCATGCACTTCCTGCGCCTGGGCCGGCGTGGCCGTCTGCCCGGTACCGATGGCCCAGACCGGCTCGTAGGCCACCACCGCCGAGTTGAAAACGGCGATCCCCGCCGCCTCCAGCACCCGGCCAATCTGGCGCGAAACCACGGCCTGGGTCTGTCCCTGTTCGCGCTCGGCCAGGGTCTCGCCGACGCACAGCACGGGCGTCAGGCCGACCTCGACGGCAGCGCAGAACTTGGCGGCCACGTCCGCATCGGTCTCGCCATGCAGACTGCGCCGCTCGGAATGCCCGACCAGCACAGCCCGGCAGCCGCAGTCGACCAGCATCGCGCCGGACACTTCACCGGTGTAGGCCCCGGCGGCATGGGCGCTGATGTCCTGGGCGCCCAGAATCAGCCCGGCGTCTGCGACCAGGCTCGCAGCGAGGGGCAGGTAGGGATACGGCGGAACAACCATGACCTCGGCCGGAAATGCTTCGCCCAGGCCCCGCTGAATCCCGTCCAGCAGCTCGCGGGTTTCCGAGCGGCTGCCGTGCATCTTCCAGTTTCCGGCGATCAGCGGCTTGCGCATGTTCTCAAAGCTCCACGTTCGGTAATTTCCTAGGATACGAGCCGAGTATGGCAGGCGCAACAAGCTGACTGCCGGGTATACTGGACGGCATGAACAACGACCGCTGGATTCCCGCTGCCGTGATCGCCATCGGGCTGGTGCTGGCCAGCGTCGTCATCGGCGGTGCGGTGCGCGATTTCCGCATCAGCGACCGCTACGTCGAGGTCAAGGGCCTGGCCGAGCGCGAGGTGGCCGCCGACCTGGCGATCTGGCCGATCAACTACCAACTTGCCGCCAATTCGCTCGACGAGCTCCGCGTGACCATGGACCATGCCGACGAATCGGTGGTCGCCTTCCTCAAGCTGCGCGGCTTCAGCGACGACGAGATCACCCGCAACCCGCCGCGCATCAACGATCAGTGGATTCACGCCTCGGGCAGCCAGCGACCCGCCAACCGCTACACCGCCGAGCGCGGGCTGACCCTGAAAACCGACCGCGTCGAGGCCACCCGCTCGGCCCTGCAGGACGCCGCCGAGCTGGTCGGCCAGGGCGTGGTGCTGACCCCCGGCTGGGGCCACGCCGCCCAGTTCCTGTTCACGGGCCTGGAAGACATCAAGCCCGAGATGATCGCCGAGGCCACCGCCGACGCCCGCCGCGCCGCCAACCAGTTCGCCGCCGACTCCGATGCCGACATCGGTCCGATCCGCTCGGCCCGGCAGGGCTTTTTCTCGATCAACGAACGCGACCCGTCGACGCCGGAAGTCAAGGTGGTTCGGGTGGTGACCACCATCGAATACATCCTCGACTAGCCGAATCTGCTCGTGCTGATGATCGGTGCGCGCCTGCTGACCGACCGGATCGCCTGTCGGCCCGATCACTGAGTCAGGGCGCGCTTCGCTCCGTCTGCACCATCAGCCCGCAAACACCAGTTCTCCTTGCGCTGCATCCACCCGGATCGTATCGCCGGGTGCGAATTCGCCGGCCAGGATGCGCTGGGCCAGGCCGTTTTCCAGTTTCTGCTGGATGGCGCGCTTGAGCGGGCGGGCGCCGAAGACCGGGTCGAAGCCGACGTTGCCGAGCAGGTCCAGGGCCTGGT
>JAWLFD010000115.1:0-7618 GCA_041685745.1 Wenzhouxiangella sp. | reverse complement strand
CAGCGCGGCAAGACCGGCGTGGTCCGGTTCGACGGCGTAGGAGATACCGGAGGCAACCTGCAAGTCGTGCCGCTCGACGAGCGTGGCACGGCCGCCGGGTTCCGGCGCGAACGCCTCGGGCAGGTAATCGGTATGAACGAAAAGATCCGGTTCGTCCACGCCCGGCACACCATCCCAGAAAACCAGGTCGCGGTAGCACCGACCGGCACTCGGATACCAGCAAACCGCCGGCCTTTCCGGCAGGGAACGCCAGAGCCGGGCCAGGGCCCGTTCGGCCGCCGGCGTTCGACCTGAAAGCGATTGTTCGAGAATGCTCATGCGCGCCACCTTCTCCAGAAAAATGGTCGACAGGAAAATGGTTGACAGGAAAAATGATTCGGGCTAAAGGGCTCGAAACAGGCATCGGCTGCGAACGCGCATTCATTCATGTCTCAACCAGCCGGAAGCATCACCAGGCCGCCCCAGCTTGCGGGCCTGGCGCCATGTTCCGGCAGACACCACAGGACCGGCCAGTGTGGCTTCCTGTCGGGCACCCGGGCGTCGCCGTCGGTCAGGAACACCAGTGCGGTCGGCGGTTCGACTGCCAGGCGCTCGAACACCGGCCGCATGTCCGAACCACCATCGACCGGCAGGTCGATTCTCGACGGCACCGGACGCTCGTCGGAGCATCTCTCGTCGAAACGAATCTGCGTATCGCAGGCCAGCACGCGAACCTCGTAGCGGCCGTAGCTGTCCAGAATACCCTTGAGTTCGCGCAGGAAGACGCCGATCACGGGCCTGGTGCTGCCCGAGCAATCGATGGCCACGGCCAGCCGCAGGCGCTCGCCGCTGCGCCCCGGCAGGATCATGCCCTGGCCGAGATAACGTCGGCTCGGCGGCGTCCAGTGGTACGCATCGGAACGGACCTTTTCGACGAAACGCCGCAGCATTGCGTGCCACGGCAGCACCGGCGCTCCATGCAATTGCAGGAGTTTTCTGAGCCAGCCCGGTTCGTTGCCGCGCGTCCGGCAGGCCTGCTGCGCCGCGGCGTGCACGCTTCGCGGCCAGCGCTTCCAGGCGTCGTCGCCGCGCACCGGCCGGAAATCCGGGTCCACGATCACCTCTTCGCCTTCCTCGTCCGGATGCACCCGGAGCGCCCGACTAGCGGTTTCATCCGGATCGTGGAGGTCGTCGAACGGTGTCCTGTCCAGTGCGTCTTCGCCAGCCCCTTCGAGTCGCGCATACACCGCCTCGGCGTTGCGACCGGCCAGCTCCGGGAACCAGATCGCACGGCGCGGAATGGCCATGCCCTGCTCCCTCAGCAGGTTGTTGGCCTCGTGGTCGATCGCGACATTCCAGCGCTCCGGATCCCGGCTGCCACGGCGCGGAAAATGCAGCGCCGCACAGTGCCACACCTCGTGGGCCATGACGAACAATCGTTCGTCCCGGTCCAGCCCCAGCATGAAATCGGCGTCGAAGAACAGGCTGCGACCATCGGTTGCGGCGGTGTTCACGCGGCTGTCGACCACCGGGACCACGTCCAGGCGCATCGCCAGTGACGCCAGGAACGGCTGGCGCGCGAGCAGGCGCACGCGGTCGCGCTCGACCATTTCGGCGACTTCGCGCTTGCGCGCTTGTTCGGCCTCGACGGGCGCGCGCCTTCGGCCGCCATGAACCAGGTCACCATCAACAACCCCGTTCATGCCGCGAGCGCTCCCCTGCGATGGCGATCGAAAGCCTCGCCGTGGATTCGGGTCCAGGCGTTGTACTCCGGGTGCTCGATCAGTTTCAGCGCGCGCTCGTCCATGCGCGTCGAACCCCCGCCCAGCGCATCGATCATGGCCATCGCGGCGAAGTCCGACGGCATGCGCTTTCCGATCTCGACGAAAGCGTCGATCCGCCGGTCCAGGTGCTCCGCCGGGCCGTTCCACAGGTAATACACCAGCGCCGAGCACAACGCATGGCGCTGGTCGGCGCGGCGCGGAAATTCGAATTCCGAGGGGTTGGCCAACAGCCGTTCGACATCGGGAATCCGCGACGACCAGTCCATGAAGCCCATGAATTCCCGCCCTGCGCCGAGCCCGACCAGCCCGCATGCCATCAGCTCCATGCCGCGCTCGGAAAGCTCGCCGCGATGCAGCATCTCACTGACGCGCTCCCAGCTGCGCGCGCTGGGCCAGCCGCGCTCGAGGTCGCCTTCCATGTCGTGAAAGCACTCCGGGCGAAAGCGCAGGAAGCCGGTCACGTCCGGATGGATGCCGGCCGTGGCCGCCCAGGCCAGCCAGTCCTCCAGGTCGGGAGTCACTTCAAGGTGGCAGAAACGATTGGCAAGCGCGCTGGACATGGTGGTGGTCACCGCCGCATCGGTCACCCGGTTGCCGGCGGCCACCATCAACCAGCCCGGCGGCACCTCGTAGAGCGTGCCCAGGCGGCGATCCAGGATCAGTTCGTAGACGGCCACCTGGAGGCTGCGATCCACGGCGGTCAACTCGTCGAACAGCAGGATTCCGCGGCTTTCGGGGTCACGCGGCCAGAGGCTGGACAGCAACCATTCGACGCGCTCGTCGCGCGGCACTGGCAGCCCCCGGATGTCGACCGGATCCATCTGCGCCAGCCGGATATCGATGAAGCCGATCTCCAGGTCCGCGCACAGCTCGCGCACGATGCTGCTCTTGCCCACGCCCGGCGCACCCCACAACATGAACGGCGCGATTTCGCGCGCGCGCTCGGGAAACGCCTTCAACTGGCGAAGCTGATGCTGCATCAACTCCCGGATTTCGCCGGGCCCGGCGCTGGCCTGCATCGGACTGTTGTCGCGTCGGTTCCTGCTTCGGGTCATGCAAGATCTCCTGTCGTCGGTGCGCGATCGATGCGCCGCGCCAGCTGGAGATCATTGTCCCGACGGGTGCGACACATCCTGGCGTTCCATCGAGCCGGTCGGTGCCAGCAACGCCTCCATCGCCCGCGCCCGGGCGCGCCGCGAAATCCGCTCGCCGGAATTCAGCGCGCGCACGATCATGGCCCGGCCGGCCGGGTTGCCCGCCTCGGCCAGGTCAATGCCGATGGCCAGCGCACTCTTGCCGTGGAGGTGATCGCGAACCAGCACGGTGAGCGCATGCGTGCAATCGCGATCATGGATATGCACAGCCGCGGCAAATATCCGCCCCAGGCTCAAGCCCGAGGGCCGTTCATACCGCTCTTCGCGCGACATGGCCGGCAATTCGCCCTCGGCCCCGTGCGGGTCCTGGAAGCGTCGGTAGACACGCTCCAGGGCGCGCGTCAGGCAACGAACCAGGGCGGCGTGCCAGGGCGCCGCCGAACCATCTTCCGTGTGTACCGCGTCTTGCGCGTCCTCCGAGTCGAAGCTGTGCGGGAGACACTCGAGCAGGCAAGCCAGTTCGGCGGCCTGGCGGGGCCGGTAGATTGCGGGCAGGCAAGCCTCGCCGATGTCACCGGCATGGGACAGCCGGCACAGCAGGTGCAACTCCAGGTCCCGGCCGACGACGACGTCAACGTGCTCGCCGCGCGCCGACCAGTCCACCCACGGCCAGTGTTCCGTCGCACGGCCCGGATCCGACGCTCGATCGAAGGGAACCTGCAACAACCGGCATCGCGCACGCCACAACGCTGCCGCATCGAGGCCCCGGTGGGCCAGTCGCACCAAGGCCTCGAGCCCTTTTGCCACCGCCTCGATCCGGTCCGACTCGTCCAGCCCTGGCGGCTGGCGCCAGGGCGCGCACCGGGGCGCTTCTTCCTTGGCCACGTCGGTGTCCGCACACAGCTCGTGGGCCAGCGCCGCCGGGTCGCGCGATCGCGCGCCGAACCACGCGGCCGGGTGGGTTTCCTGCCGCACCGGCCGGGCCAGCTTCCATAGCACCTGGTCGGCCTGAACGCCGCGGCGCAGGTCCTTGTACTGCAGCCCGCGCTCGTGCTGGTCGATGCGCACGTAGCGCTGGATGTTGGGCTCTCGTTCGAGCGCCGTGGATGGCAACAGCGCCACCCCGTCGGCTTCACCCGCCCCGGCGGCCTCGCCCGGCCAGTAGTTGCCCCGGGCCGAGGCAAACGACTCGCGCTCGACGAGCTCCACACCCAGGCGCACCAACCGGCCGTAGATCCGGAGCCCGCGCCAAGCCCCGGCGAGCGCGACATGAACGTCCACGCCCTGGCCCGACTTCGCGGGCAGGAATTCACTGGCCTCGGGCAGGAAAACCTCCTGCAGGTCGGGCAGGCGATCGAGGTTCAGCACCATGTCGGACGGGCAACCCCAGAGGTCCAGCGCGACCAGACCGGGAGAATCCGAAACGCACAGGTGTCGCAATTGCCGCGCCCTGACCTGGACACGCCCGCGCAGCCCGGAAAGCCGGGCGCCGCCGGCGACGTTGAGCCCCGAAGGTTCGATGATGATCGTCATGTCGCGACCCGGAACATCACTCATCGGTGCGAGACGCCATGCATGCTCTTGTCCAGGCGCACGTGCTCACCCGTTGATCAACTCGTCGCAAAGCGCTGCCGGGCGCCCCGAACTGCCGAAGAGATCGGGTTTGATTCCACCCTGGTTCGGTCTTCCACCGGTTCCGGTCACCCCGAAAACCGGGCGTCCGCGAAACGCGGCGGCCCTGGAGAAGTCGACGTCGTCTGTGCTGAACACGATCCTGAAGCCTGCGTCGACACCCGAGAGCATCATCGTGAATGGCACCGGACCACCCCCCATGTCCGCTCGAAAGGGCAGGCCTGCTTCGGGCTGGCCTCGCGCTTTCGGTGCCGAGTAGCTTCCCCGCGCCGGGTAATCGGAGTCGTACCGATTTTCATTGACAAGCATGCACCCGCCGACCCGGTTGTTCGTAGAAGTCACGACGGATCGCCCCGATTCATCCAGAAACGTGACAAGCAGCCGGACCCCGTCGCCCTGGAACCCGGCCAGGCGCCTTCGACGTTGCCATTGGTCGCCGCCCAGGAAGGATGAAAGAAAGTTACCGGGTGGAAAGATATAGCAGTTGCCGCGAATACTGCCATCGGCCCTGACACCGGTCGTCACCTTGCCAAGCAGCGGGGCCTTCGTGACACCGGGCGCCGGCGCGATGCAGACCTGGGAGCTCGGGTAACTTGCCTGGATCCGAAGCTCACCGGAGACCGCTTGAATCTCGTCGGCGCGTTCCCGGGAACGGATCGCGCTCAGTACCGGTGGCGGCCTGCGGAAACCCGAGTTGAACGCCAGGGCGCTCCTGTACCAAGCGCGCGCAACCCGATCCATGAACTGCTCCATGGCCTCGAAGTAATCCGGATCGCTCACGGCGGTCACCGATGCGACGACGAGATCGTCGTGCCCGGCCACGGGCCCGATTTCATCGAGTTCCAGCGACACCACGTCCCATGGATACCCCCTGGCGAATCGGCGGAACATCTGCTCCACCACATCACGCTGGCCGGCACTGCGCCGGACTTCCGCGAACAGCGACTGGCCATCGACCGACGAGTCGCGACCCTCCTGGTAGGCTACGTAATTGACAATCGTGTCCTCGGAAACGCTGACGCGCGCGACCAGCTCGTATTCGCCGAACTCGCTGCGCGACTGCTCGAGGATCTCGAACGAAGTGACGAAACCGTTCTGCGTGGCGAACACGTCGTCGCGCACGACCTCGGAATTCTCCACCAGCCGATCGCTGATGACCAGTTGCGAAACCGTGGCCTGGAGCGCCGTTCGCACGGCCTCGTCGCGCGCCTGGCCCAGGGTTTCGCCGCTGGCCATGACCTCGACCGTGCGTTCTTCCGGTGCGCTTTGCGAAATACCGAGCACCGAGCCCAGCGATGCCGCCGCATCGGCCAGGCCCGAGCCCGACCCGTTCGAGCCGGCAGCACCACCGCCCATAGACGTGCAGCCGCCGGCAAACAGCAGCGCGACGCCCAGCATGATGCCGAGCGGGAAATTCCCGAACCGTTCGAACATGATCGAATCTCCCTTGTTTTCATAAAAGCACATTCGTATGAGCCCTGGCCGCCGTATGAACGCTGGCCGCTCAGCCGTCGTCCTCGAACACGTCGCGCGACTGGCGCACTGGTGATTCCCGGTCGGTCTCGGCCGCGTCGGCATCACCCGCGCCTTCGTCTTCACGCTCCGCTTCCGCGGCCTCGCGCATTGCGGCGATGCGTGCCCCGGTGTCGTACTCGAACGACTGCGAAGGCGTCCACATGCGCACATGGCCGATGTAGAGGTGGCCGGTATCGGGATGGTTGGCCTGCCAGCGCCGCACCGTGGTCACGCCGGTGATCTCGGCGCGCGCGGACTGGCGGATCATGTTGTTGAGGTCCTCGAAGAAGCCGGCGCCTTCCGAGCGCACCATGGAGCGCCCGACGCTTTCGGCCACCTGGAATTCCGAGGCCGACAGCGACGCCACCGACTCGGCGAAGATGCTGGAATCGAGGAACTCGGCGATGGCCGCATCGGCCTGGCTTTCGGCCACCTGGCGCGACTGGCTGACCGCCATGCGGATCCGCCGCTGGCTCTCGTCGGCCGAAACCGCCGGCGAGGACTGGCCGAAGGCGACCAGCACCGGGTTGCCATCGTCATCCGGAATCACGCGCAGGCCGTGCTGAAAGATCAGCTCCTCGGCCGACAGGCTGTCGATCGATTGCAGCACCGAATCCACACCGCTCGATTCCGGGCTTGCCGCCGCGCCGTGCAGGATGCGATCGGCCATCCGCTCCAGGCGGGGATGGTGCAGGATCAGCACCCCGATGTTGCCGCGGTCCTCGAACGTCGCCAGCGTGCGCACGCCACGCAACCGCGCGGCCGTGCGACGGACGATTTCGCGCTGCAGCAGTTCTTCGGCCAGCACCACCTTTTCCGAACGCGAATAGCGCGGAATCTCGCCGGGATCCTGCCCGAGCATTTCCAGCCCCTTGTCCAGGGCCGCGACGCTTAGCGTACTGGCCCGATCGGCCAGGGCTCGCATCAGGCTGTCGGTGCGCTCGGCCTCAAGCTCTTCGAGCGACGCCTCGTTGGCGAACGACGAGCTGAACGTCTCGACCGCGATCCGGTTGGACATGGTGCGGGCAAAGTCGCCCATGGCATTGATGTAGGCGGTGCTGTAGGCGGCGATCCGCGCGCGCCCGTACTGCACGTCGGACGGATCGGTCTGGATCATCGCCTCGCCCCAGCCGATGTAGCCGCCGCCGGGGTTGTCGTCGTGCATGCCCAGGCGCCAGCCGCGGCGGTCGCCGCCCGAATCGCGGGCCAGGTATTCCTCCATCGCCTCGTTGATGCCGGTACCGAAGTCGTCGGCCATCACGGCGTTGCTGGGATTGCTCGTGACCTCTTCGGGCGATTGCTGTGCCTGCACGCAGATGGCAGACAGCGCGAGCGAAACGAACGCCAGCCAGTAAATTGCATGTTTCATTGCTGCGACCCCTCGGGTTGAAGATGGATGGTGGAAGGTGAACGCCGGCCCAGGTCGGCGGTGAAACCAATTCTGGCAGATCGCGCGGCCTCGGGCTTGCGCATGGATTCCTGCAACACCAGTTCGGCCAGTTCCCGGCCATTGCGGGCTGCGGCGTCGAAGGTCAGTCGACGGGCCAGCATGGCGAAGTCGCCGGGCGTGAGGCAATCGGCACGATCCAGCACACCACGGGCGTGCGTGGCCGC
>JAWLFD010000114.1:0-7663 GCA_041685745.1 Wenzhouxiangella sp. | reverse complement strand
CCAGGCCACCCTGGATCACACCGCGAAACAGCAGTTCCTCGCCGACCCCGGCCAAAAGCGCCACCATCAACAGCGTACCGGGCGGGGCATCGCGAAACAACGGAACCAGCGCCTCGCGCATGAATCGGCTGAGCGCTTCCACCCAATGCCAGTTCATCGCGTGCAGCCACCAGCCGGCAGCCAGCAGCAACAGCGCCCCGCCCATCCCCCAATTCACGGCGGCCAGGCTGAACTCCAGTTCAGCAATCAGATCCAGACCAAAGATCATTCCCAGAACCAGCGCCAGCAGCACGATGCCGGCCTGCATGCCCAGCATGGTGCGCACCGGCGGCATTGACCGCTTCGGGTCGGGTGCATTCGGCGGCTCGAATTCGCTCACTCAAACCACCCCGAATCGCCCGAACGCGGCAGCGACGGCGTATGATGCCCGGGAGTTCTGTTGACCAACACTCGCCATGTCCATTTTCTCAGTCCAACTCGATGTCCGCTGGGGCGATCTGGACGCGTTCCACCACGTCAGCAACGTCACCTTCCTGCGCTACATCGAAGAATGCCGCGCCGCCTGGCTGGACTCGGTGCCCAGCCACTGGCAGGACGGCCAGAGCGGGCCGGTGGTAGCCAACATCAACCTCAACTATCGGCGACCGCTGCTGTGGCCGGCGCGGATCGAGGTGACCCTCAAGCCGCACTCTCCAGGTCGGTCCAGCATCCGCCTCGAGCACGAGATTCATTCCGTATCGCCCGACGGCGAACGCATGGAACTGCACGCCGACGGTACGACCACCATCGTGTGGCTGGACTGGAAAACCGGCGAATCCATCCCCCTGCCCCTGCCGCTGCGCGATCTGGCCGGCAAGGCCTAGCCGACCCTGCGGCCCGCCCGGTCAGGCATTTTTCTTCAGCCGCTCGACCAGCGCCCGCATGGTGGCCTGGGTTTCCTCGGAAAACCAGCCGCGCACGAATCCGTCCACGTCCAGCGCCCGGGCGTCCTGGAACGACTCGACGAGATCGGCCCGACACAGGGCTCGGGTGGCCTGCATGGCCCGCCTGGGCAGGGCCAGGTGGCGCTGACACCAGCCCACCGCGGCATCGACGACCTGCCCGTCCGGGACCACTTCATCGACCAGACCCAGTCTCAGCGCATCGTCAACCGGAATCATTTCGCCGGCCACCAGGTGGCGCTCGGCCGGGTACCGTCCGATCAGGCGGACCAGGGCCTGGTGAATCACCGGCGGGACGACCAGCCCGACCTGGACCTCGTTGAGACCCAGGCGGTAATCCCCCTGCGCCTGCACCCGGTAGTCGGCATACAGGGCAATCACGGTGCCGCCGGCCGGGCTGTGGCCGGTCAGCGCCGCGACCACCGGCACCGGGCTTGCCGCCACGCGCTCGAGCAGGGCGAACAGATCGCGCCAGAAAGCGCGCATGCCGTCCTCGTCCAGGGTCAGCAGCTCCGGCACATCCAGTCCGGCCGAAAACAGTCCGGGCCGGCCGGACAGCACCAGCGCCTGGGCGCCGGCGCGCGTGTGCTCTTCCATGGCCGCGTCCAGGGCCTGCACCAGCGCGGGATCGAGGGCGTTGACGGGCGGGCGGTCAAGGCGTATTTCGACCACGTCTTGGTCGTGCGAGATGATTTCCAGCATGCTCTTGGAGTCGGTGACGGGAACCGGCCAAAGCTTACACGATGGACCGTCTTGCCGGGCGGCCTCGCGCGGGCTGGGCGATAATGGAGGCCGACAAACCGTTTCCGGAGACTGTTCACAATGACTCGTATCCAGATGTTGCTGATCGCGCTGTTGCTGATCCCTGCCGGCGCGCTCGCCGAGCGCGGCCTGGTCATCAGCGATGCCTGGTCGCCCGAGGCCCCGCCGGGGCGGATGATGGCCGGCTTCATGGAGCTGCACAATACCGGTGAGGACACCATCGTTCTGATCGATGGCGAAAGCCCGCTGTTCGGGCACGTCGAAATCCACACCATGTCGATGGAAGAAGGCGTGATGCGCATGCGCCGGCTCGATGAACTGGCGATCGAGCCCGGCGAGGTGGTGGAACTGAGACCCGGCGGACTGCACCTGATGCTGATCGATCCAAAGCAGCCGCTGGCCCTGGGCGACAGCATCGACATTACCCTGATCGACGATCAGGGAGATCGCTACGCGCTGGTCTCGGAGGTCCGCAAGCGCACGCGCCCGTCCATGAACGACTGAGCCATCCCCACCCGAGGCATGCGCAACGACCGTGTTTGAAAACGAACCGGCCACGACCGCGGTACTGCTGGTCGCGGCCGGCCTGTTGCTGGTCTTCAGCGTGCTGTTCAGCCGGCCCTCGGAGCGCATCGGCGTTCCGGTCGTTCTGGTCTTCTTGCTGATCGGGCTACTGGTCGGCGCGCAGTTATCCGAGCATTTCGTCGATTTCGAGCTGGCCTTCCGGGTCGGCACCGTCGGGCTGGTCCTGATTCTGTTCGACGGCGGTCTGAATACGCCGTTTCGCAAGGTCCGGCGCTATCTGGCACCGGCTTCGATGCTGGCGACCGTGGCGGTGGTCGGCACCGCGGCCGTGGTGGCGGTCATCGCCCGGCTGCTGGGTCTGGGCTGGACCGAAGCGCTGCTGCTCGGCGCCATCGTCTCGTCGACCGACGCCGCGGCGGTGTTTTCTTCGCTGCGCGGCTCCGGCGTTCAGCTCACGCGCAAGGTCGGCGCCACGCTGGAACTCGAATCGGGGCTCAACGATCCGATCGCCGTCATCCTGACCCTGAGCCTGACCGCCCAGCTGCTCGAGCCCGGACCGTTCCAGCTCGGCGCCCTGGGCGTCGAGATTCTCATTCAGCTCGGCGTCGGCCTCGGCGCCGGCCTGGCCATCGGCTGGCTGGGCAGCCGCCTGCTCGCCAGGATCCGGGTACCGGCCGCCGGGCTCTACCCGGCCCTGACCCTGGCCCTGGCGCTGCTGGCGTTCGGCGTACCGACGCTGTTCATGGGATCGGGGTTTCTGGCCGTCTACGTGGCCGCGCTGATGCTCGGCAATCGTCGCCTGCCCTACCGCGTCGGCATACTGCGCGTCCACGACGCGCTCGCCTGGCTGGCCCAGATCAGCATGTTCCTGGTCCTCGGTCTGCTGGCCGTGCCCGACATGCTCGCCGCCTCGGCCTGGAAGGGCCTGGTGCTGGCACTGGGGCTGGCCCTGGTCGCCCGGCCGCTGATGGTGATGCTGGGGCTGTGGCCGTTCGGCTACAAGCTGCGCGAATCAGGCTTCATCGCCTGGGTGGGCCTGCGCGGCGCCGTTCCCATCCTGCTGGCCACGTTTCCGGTCCTGGCCGGCGTGCCCGGGGCGCTGGAGTTGTTTCACCTGGTGTTCTTTGTCGTCGTGGTCAACGCGCTGATTCCGGGAGCGACCGTACGCTGGGCGGTGCGCCGCTTCCAGGTCGACCGGGCCGGGCAGGAGCGGCCTGCGCCGGTGCTCGAAATCAACGCCACCGAGGCGCTGCCGATTCAGATTCTGTCGTTTCGGCTGGATCCGGCGGCCGTGGTCACCGGCAACCCGGCCGGGATTCTGCCGCTGCCGGCCGGTGCCGATATCCTGCTGCTGGTGCGCGGCAAGGAAGCGCTGCCGGTGCGCGACGATACGGTGCTCGAGGCCGGCGATCACGTCCACGTGATGCTGCGCCCGGAGCACCGAAGCACGGTCGAACTGCTGTTCGGGCTGCGCGAAGAAGACTGACCGCCGACGTCGGCACCGGTCCGATCAGGCCGGGGATGAAAGCTCGGCCAGGTGCGCCAGGATCGCCGCAGTGGCGCCCCAGATCGTCCAGCGCTCGCTGCGCATGGACCAGAGCTCGTAACCACGCCCGCGGTGAGCGACCCGGTGACGGCAGTAGGAGGCCGGGTCGAACACGCGCGCCAGCGGCACGCTGAACACGGCGCGCACTTCGCGCGGACAGGGCTTGAAAGACGGTGCGTTTTCCAGCAGGCCCACCACCGGGACGACGCGGTAGGCGCTGATCGTATCGAACTGGCGCATCAGTCCGATCACTCGAACGCTTGTTGCCTCGATCCCGGTTTCCTCGCGGGCCTCGCGCAGGGCAGTCGTGACGGGAAAAGGCTCTTCGCCGTGGCGGCCGCCACCGGGGAAGGCCACCTGGCCGGCATGGCTGGCCATGCCGCCGCTGCGCACGGTCAGGATCAAGCCGGGTTCCGGGGCTCGAACCAGGGGCACCAGCACGGCCGCCGGCCGCGGCCGCCAGGATTTGCTGTCCGATCGATAGCCGTCGACCGCCAGTTCATCGACCGGCGTATCGGCAGGAAACAGGAGGGACGACAGGCGGTCAAGCCTGTCGTCCAGGTCAGTCATCGTCGAACAGCAGACCGGCGCGCTGCGGCAGCGTCTGCATGATGGCGCGACGCTGGTCCGAGCTGTAGCTCAGCCAGGCCGTGATCTCGTCGCCCGACCGAAAGCAGCCGATACACAAACCCTCGGGCCCGAGGGTGCAGGTTCCGATGCACGGCGACTCGATATCCGGAATCGGCGCGGCGGGCTCGCCCATGACGAACTACTGACCGGGAACCGGGGCGCCTTCCTCGAAGCCTTCCGGCGCGCCGATCTGAACCAGGCGCACGTCGAACTGCAGCGCTTCGTTGGGCCCGATGATCGGCGGATCGCCGCGCACGCCGAAGGCGAGCTCCGGCGGCAGAAAGACCTGCCACATCGCGCCCTCGCGCATCAGGGGCAACACTTCCTGCCAGCCCTCGATGACCGAGTTGACCTGGAACACGGCGGGCACCCCGCGCCGGAACGAGCTGTCGAACTCCCGGCCGTTGATCTTGGAGCCGCGGTAGTGGACCGTGACCACGTCCTCCAGACCCGGGCGGTCGCCGTCGCCTTCTTCGATGACGCGGTACTGCACCCCGCTGGGCAGCGCAACGATGCCGTTCTTGCTGCTATTTTCGGCCAGGAACTCGGTGGCCAGCTGCTGGTTGTCTTCCGCCAGCTGCTCGAAGGCCTCCATGCGCTCCTGGCGGATCTGCTCCTGCAGTTCGGTCATGAGCTGGCGCATTTCGGTGATATCAAGACGCGGCTCGGTTTCCGAATAGGAATCACGGATGGCCTGGAAAACCGACTCCAGCTCGAGCTCGATATCGTAGCTGCGCAACTCGGCGCCAAATTCGTAGCCAATGGAATAGCCCAGTTTGCCGGGCTCGGACTCTAGATCCTGAGCCACCGCGGAAGCGGCCAAAAGCGAGGCCGTGGCCAGGGTCAGAAATACCTTTTGCATGTTGCCTCCAGATGAGTGCAGATAAAGGGGCGAAGTAAAGCCCGACCGAGCATTTTAAACCACTCGCAGTCGATCGGTCAGCCCGTAACCGGGGTTGGGATCGACGGCTGATCAGACCCGCTGCGTACGGCCAGGTTCCCGAAAAAGAATCCGGCGATAAAAACCGATCAATCGGCATTTCCAACCTTATTCTATGGCCTTGCTTCCTTACCTGACTGTATTTATTGACTATTTATTTTGGCACATTTTCTGCATATACCCAGGCAACACCCCAACCACATTTCAGGAGTACGCACGATGGGTATCTTTTCTCGCATGGGCGACATCATCAACGCCAACCTCAACGCCGCCCTCGAAAAGGCGGAAGACCCGGAAAAGATGATCCGGCTGATGATCCAGGAAATGGAAGACACCCTGGTCGAAGTCCGTTCGGCGACGGCCAAGTGCATCGCCGAGAAGAAGGAACGCGCGCGGCTGCTCAAACGGCTGGAAGGTCAGCAGATCGACTGGGCCCGCAAGGCCGAGATCGCCCTCGACAAGAATCGAGACGACCTGGCCCGGGCCGCGCTGGTCGAAAAGACCGCGCTGACCGACCGCATCGGCTACCTCAAGGAGGAACTGGCCCAGTACGAGGACCAGCTGGCCAAGTACGACGCCGATATCGGCAAGCTGCAGGCCAAGCTCACCGACGCCCGCAATCGCCAGCGCGCGCTGGTCATGCGTCATCGCTCGGCCAGCCACCAGCTCAAGACCCGCAAACACCTGCACAACGACAAGATCGACGAGATGCTGCATCGCTTCGATTCAGCCGAGCAGCGCATCGAGCAGATCGAGTCCGAGGCCGAGTCCCTGGACATGGGCCGCAAGGGTCAGACCCTGGAATCGGAGTTCCGCAAGCTCGAAACCGACGAACGCATCGAGGCCGAGCTGGCCGAGATGAAATCGAAGAAGCAGCAGGGATAAATCACCATGTCTCCGGAATTCATGTTTCCATTTTTCCCGGTTTTTCCGCTGCTGGTCATCTTCCTGGTCATCGTCCTGCCGATCTGGCTGGTGATGCACTACACCACCCGGAATTCGGCCAACCGGCGCCTGAACAGCAAGGACGAGGCCATGCTCGAGGAACTCAACGACAGCGCCCGTCGCATGGAAGACCGAATTCGCTCGCTGGAACGCATTCTCGATGCCGACAGCCCGGACTGGAGGAACCGCACATGAACAACATCCGAGAAAACGTCAGCCGCAACCGGCTCTACCGCGACAAGGACCGGGCGGTCATCGCCGGCGTCTGCGCCGGCCTGGCCGACTGGACCGGCGTCAACCGGGTCGGCCTGCGCCTGGTCGTCGTCCTGCTTGCCCTGCCGTTCACCTTCGTCATGGTCGTCGGCTACCTGGTGCTGTGGCTGCTGCTGCCGAAGCGGCCGCGGGATCTCTACCGCGACGAGCACGACGAGGAATTCTGGCAGGAGGTCCGTCGCTCGCCGCGCGATTCGGTCGGCCACCTCAACCGCCGCTTCCGCGACCTCGACGGACGCCTGCAGCGCATGGAAGCGTGGATCACCTCGAGCGAATACCGCATCGACCGCGAACTGAGCGACTGAGCGGACGCGAGTTGAAGTCATGCACTTGCTGATCTTCCTGCTCGGTGCCCTGCTGCTGATTCCGGCCGCCCTGGCCGGGATCGCGGCAGGGGTGCATGACCTGATGTCGGTCAGCGGCGAACTGGCCGCCCAGATCGGCCCCCTCATCGAGATCGGCCGATCGCTGTGGCCGGCCTGTTGCGCCCTGGCAGCGGTGGCCGGCGGCCTCACGCTCCTGGTGGCCGGCTTCGTGCTGCTCGCGCGTGGTTTACAATCCGGCGGCTGATTCGCCATCGAGACCCGCCATGTCCTTTGAAAACCTGTCCGTCGTCACCCGCGGCGGCGTGCACACCATCACCATCAAGCGCCCGCGCAAGCTCAACGCCTTGAACCGCCAGACGCTGCAGGAACTGTTCGGCGCGATCATCGACGCCAGCGGCGACGACAGAGTCCGGGTCATCGTGCTCACCGGAGCCGGCGACAAGGCCTTCGTGGCCGGCGCCGACATCGGAGAAATCCGTGAGCAGACCCCGCTGGAAGCGCGGCGCTTTTCGCAGTTCGGCCAGGATCTGATGAGCATGATCCAGAGCCTGGACAAGCCGGTCATCGCGGCAATCAACGGCTACGCGCTGGGCGGCGGCATGGAGCTGGCGCTGGCCTGTCACCTTCGCATTGCCAGCAGCAACGCCCAACTCGGCCTGCCGGAAGTCAAGCTCGGCATCATGCCCGGTTTCGGCGGCACGCAGCGCCTGGTCCGGCTGGTCGGCAGCACGCTGGCCCTGGAAATGGCCCTGGGCGGTGAACCGATCAGCGCCGA
>JAWLFD010000113.1:0-7671 GCA_041685745.1 Wenzhouxiangella sp. | reverse complement strand
GGCGGTCGTGGCGTGCCGCACGTACTGGTCGGTGAGCAGCGCATTCCCGGCTACAGTCCGGATGCCTACGCCCGCGCCCTCAGGGCGGCGGCGAACTGACGACGGCAGCGACCAACTCGGCCAGACGCTCGCGCACCGCCTGGGCGTCGGCCAGAACGAGCATGACCAGCAGATCGCCAGGTCGCGCCCAGTCCAGGGCCTGGTCCAGTGCGTCCAGCTCGGTTTCGACGTGGACCACCTCGCCGGCCGGACAGCCGCAGCGCAGCATTTCATCGCGCAGGATGGTAAAGACTTCGCCCGGCGATCGGCCGCGCGCGTACTTGGCCAGCTCCGAGATGATGACCCGGTCCGGTGCCATCGCCCAGCCGCCGCGGGCCGATTCGCGCAGCAGTTCGTCGGTGCGGTCGCCGGCCTGGGCAAAGGCCAGCAGGCGTCTTTTGGCCGGCAGGGCGGCGGTCAGGTCGGCAATGGCGGCCATGGCGGCCGGGTTGTGGGCAAAGTCAACGAACACGCTGAAACCCCCGAGCCGGTAGAGATTGCCCCGACCCGGATTGTCGTCCTGGCGCATGGTGGTCAGGCCGGCCGCGATGGCTTCGGGTTCGGCACCCAGGGCGGAGCACAGGGCGGCGGCGGCCAGCGCGTTGGCCACGTTGTGGCGGGCCGCACCGTCCATGGCCAGCGGGATCCCGTCGATCCGGCACAGGCGCTGGCGACGACCGTCCCGGTGACGGATCAGCCAGCCATCCTCCGGCCGGAACTCGGCTGCGGGATGGTTCGGGTCGAGGCTGAACCAGGTGATGCGCCCGGGATACGGTCTGGCCTGCGCGACCAGCCTGGGATCATCGGCGTTGAGAACAAGCGTGCCCCGGTCGCGCACCGCCCGGCTGACGATCCACTTGATGTCCAGCAGCTCGTCGAGGGTCCGGGAACCGAAATCGCCGAGATGATCGGCGGCGATGTTGGTGATCAGCGCAGCGTCGGCCTGCTCCACCCCCAGTCCCCGTCGCAGCAGTCCGCCGCGGGCGGTTTCAAGTATCGCGGCGCTTGCTTCGGGTTGACGCAGGACCATCCGGGCGCCGCCGGGTCCGGCATAGTCGCCGTGGTCGAGCCTGTGGTCGTCGATCCAGATGCCCTCGGTCGAAGTCAGGCCCACCGTGTGCCCGGCCTGGCGCATGATTCGGGCGCACATTCTGGCGGTGGTGGTCTTGCCGTTGGTGCCGGTGATCAGGCCGCTGGGGATGCGCCGGGCCAGCGACCAGTCGATCTCCTCAAGCTGCGGCAGGCGGCGCGCCGGCCACACTTGCGCGCTGTCGCCCTGGCCGACGGAAACCTCGTCGTCGTCCCACAACAACGGCGTCCGGTGCCGGGCGGCGGCGGCCTGCAGGGCCAGCAGGGCGGGGTTGGCCTCTTCGGCGGCGCGCTCGGCGATCTCGGTTTCGGCACTTTCAACCATTGCGCCCGGTGCGCTGCAGCGAGTCCAGGCCGCCTCGGCCAGGGCAATACCGGCATAGAGGCGGTCGATCGGCCCGTCGAAGGCGAGGCTCAGGCCGCCGAGGCGGGATTTCGAGCAGAACGCGGGCATCGCCCAGGCAAGCTTTTGGTGCAGGTTCCGAACTTCTGCTTCCCACGCGGCCTGCAGCGGGCCGGCCTGGTCCGGCGTACAGGCGATATCGACGACCACCGAGGGCCGGTCCCACAACAGGTTGGGTCCGGTCAGGCGCCTGCAGTCGAGCAGTTCCACGGGGGGCGGCTTCCGGCTAGTCCGATTCCTCGCGCGCGATGCGCACCCCGCGCTCGTCGCTGACCAGGGACATGCTCTCGTCCAGGCTGAAACCCTCCAGATTCGGCAAGGTGAGCGTGTCTGGCCGCTGCGCCGGCCCGCTTTCCGTCTGCCCGGCGTCGAAGTAGATGATCTGCTTCCAGCTGCGCTTGACCTGGTCGGCCAGCACCAGCAGCAGGTCGCCGGGTGCGGCGATGCCCAGGGCGTGGTCAATGGCGGCCTGCTCGTCGACGACGATGTCGACGTTGCCCGGCTTGATGCCGTTGTGGATCAGCCGCGCCTGGAGCATCCGGGCGACCTCGTCGTCGCCGCGCCCGCGCCGGTGGTCGTCGCAGCGGCAGATAAAGTGATCGAAGTGCCTGGCGGCAACGTCGGCGATGGCTTCGATGTCTTCGTCCCGGCGGTCGCCGGGCGCGCCGAGGATGACCAGGCGCCGGCCCTCGACTTCGAAGCGGTCGACCAGGTCGCACATGGCCTGCACGGCGGCCGGGTTGTGGGCGTAGTCCATGATGACCCTGAACGGGTGGTCGTCGTAGATGTTCATCCGTCCCGGGGCCTGGAAAAAGGTGGTGTCGAAGGTTCGCAAACCCTGGCGGATATCGTCCAGGCTGAGCTTCATGTTGTAGGCCAGCGCCGCGGCGAACATGGCGTTCTGGACGTTGTGCAGGGCTCTTCCTTCGATCGTGGCCGGGATCAGGTGGGTCCACAGCAGCGGCATGTGCTTGCCCTGGTCGTAGATGGTGATCATGTGGCCGTTCATGCCTTCTTCGAGCACGAAGGCCTGGCCGCCGGCGCGGATATGCTGTTTGACCAGCGGGTGGCCGGGTTTCATGGTCACGTAACTCAAGCGTGATGCCCCGGTGTAGTCGGCCATGGCCAGGCACAGCCGGTCGTCGGCGTTGAGCACGGCGGCGTCGGTGGCCACCTCTACGGGTATGCGCTTGATTTCGGCCAGTTGTTCGATGGTCTCGATGCCGCCCTGGCCCAGGTGGTCGCCGGAGACGTTGAGACAGCAGGCGACGTTGCAGGAGCGATAGCCCATGCCGCTGCGCACCAGGCCGCCGCGTGCGGTTTCGAGCACGGCCGCGTCGACCGACGGGTCGCGCAGGATGATCCGGGCCGACACCGGGCCGGTCATGTCGCCGGACACGGTCAGTTGACCGTCGATGTAGACGCCGTCGGTCGAGGTCAGGCCGACGGTGTAGCCGCGCATCTTGAGAATGTGGGCGAGCATGCGCGAGGTCGTGGTCTTGCCGTTGGTGCCGGTGATGGCCGCGATCGGGATGGTGCTGGGCTCGCCGTCGGGAAACAGCATGTCGAGCACGGGACCGGCGACGTCCCTAGGCTGTCCTTCGCTGGGGGCGACGTGCATGCGAAAGCCGGGCCCGGCGTTGATCTCGCAGATGCCGCCGCCGACCTCGCGGTAGGAGCGGGTGATGTCGCCGGTCAGAAAGTCGACACCGCCGATGTCCAGACCGATGGCCTGGATGGCGCGGATGGCCATGTCGCGGTTGTCGGGATGGATGTCGTCGGTCACGTCGATTGCGCTGCCGCCGGTGGAGAGATTGGCGGTAGAGCGCAGGTACACGACTTCCCCGTCCGGCGGCACGCTGTCCAGGTCGTAGCCCATGCGGGCCAGCAGGCGCTCGGCCTGACCGTCCAGCTCAAGCCGGGTCAGCACTTTTTCATGACCGATGCCGCGGCGCGGATCCTGGTTGAGCAGGTCAACCAGTTCGGTCACGGTATGGCGGCCGTCGCCGATCACATGGCCGGGGATGCGCTTGGCCGCGGCGATCAGCTGGCCGTCGATGACCAGCAGGCGATGGTCGAAGCCTTCGATATAGCACTCCACCACCACGTTGCGGCCGTGCTCGGCGGCCTTGGCGAAGCCGGCCTCGACCTCTTCATCGGTGGTCAGGTCGATCGAGACCCCGCGGCCGTGGTTGCCGGCCAGCGGCTTGAGGACGACCGGAAAGCCGATGCGACGGGCGGCGCGTACGGCATCGCGGGCGGTCTGGACCAGGCGCTGGTCCGGAACCGGAAGGCCGAGGTCGCGCAGGATCTGGTTGGTCTCTTCCTTGTCGGAGGCCAGCTCGACGGCGATGTTGCTGGTCAGGCTGGTGGTGGTGGCCTGGATGCGTTTCTGAAAACGGCCGTGGCCGAACTGGACCAGGCTTTGCCGGTTCAGCCGCAACCACGGAATGCCCCGGTCCTCAGCGGCACGAACCAGCGACGCCGTACTCGGGCCGAACTCACGCCGCTGCGCGTCGCGGATGAACAGGTCACGCTCGGCCTCGAAATCCCAATCCGGACCCGGGGCCTCGGCCGGCTTGATCGCGTCGGGCAGCAGACTGTGGAGCAGCTGAAGCGCCAGCTGCCCGGCCTTCCGACCGACCGCCTCGTCGCCGTATTCGAACACCATGGTGTAGTGGCCGGGCTGACCTTCGACGGAACGGGTCCGGCCGAAGCTCACGTCCGATCCGGCGATGTTCTGAAGCTCGAGCACGACGTGCTCCATGACGTGGCCCAGCCAGGTGCCTTCGTCCTCGCGCAGGCGGCGCACAAAGCCGCCGGGCTCGCGGTAGGAGCAGCCGTGCTCGTCCAGTCCGGGCAACAGGGTCAGCAGCGGCCCGATGAAGTCCTCGCCCAGCCTGCCGGAGGGCCAGTGCTCGAGTTCGCCCAGGTCGAGGATGTAGCGGATGACCGGAAAATGGGCGTACAGGTTGGGACCGACGTAGACGTTTGTTTTGAGGATTTTCATCGGCTTATTCCACGATTCATTCCGCGCTGGCGGTGCGGGTGAGGATTTCGAAACGTCCACCGGCGATCAGGATATGCAGCTTGACGCCGACCAGGCTGACCGGCTCGCCTTCCCGGGCGCGGTCCATGGAAGAGTAGCTGAGCTCCCCGGGGTCGACCAGCGTGATGCCGCCGCTGCCGACCACCTCCAGGTCATCGCCCGGTCGGATGAACGCGGCGGTGTCCTCGTCCAGGCCGATGCCGACGGCAAACGGGTTGTAGGCGAGCGCGGTCAGCAGCCGGCCCAGGCGGTCGCGCTGGCGGAAATGCTGATCGATGATGAAACTGTTGGTAAGACCCAGGCCGGGTGCCAGGGTGACCTTGTCCGGGGTCGGCGTGGAGCCCTCGCGCCCGCCGGCGATCATGTGCTCGGGCATGAAGGCCGCACCGGCCGAGGTGCCGGCCACGTGCATGCCCTCGGCGTTGCGGCGCCGGATCATGATGGCCGTCTCCGTGCCGCCTAAGGTGGTGGACAGGCGCAGCTGGTTGCCGCCGGTCATGAACACGCCGTCGGACTTGCCGAGGTAGTCGAGGTGTTTCGGGTCGTTGGCGTCGCTGCGGGTCACGATCGGCAGCACGGCGGCGTGCTTGATCCCGATCTTGCGAAAAAGTTTTTCGTAAGTCGGGCCGGTATCCGGCAGCTCCGATGCGGTGGGGATGATGGCGATGCGCGCGTCCTTGCCGCCGCATTCGTCGATGAAGCGGTCGAGGATTTCCGGGTTGTGGAATTTGTCCTCGGCCCCGCCGATGGGGATGATGTAGCCGCGCTTGGTGTTGTTGCGTTCGCCGGAAGGGCTCATCAGCGGGTATTCCTCCAGATGCCTTGGGTCATGACTTGATGGACTTGGTGTTGGTCGTCGAGGACGAGCAGATCGGCGGCAGCACCTGCCTCGATGCGGCCGCGGTCGTGGAAGCGCAGCAGCCGGGCCGGGTTGAGTGTGAAGGCGGGCAAAACGCGGGCCGGCGATTCGCCGCGCGCCAGCAGCCGGGCCAGGGTGTCGCTCAGGGTGGCGGGCCGGCCCACGTCGAAATGCTGCATTTCGCCCTCGGCGTTGAAGACCGGCAGGCAGCCGCCGCCGTCGGAGCTCATGGTGATCAGCTCCGCCGGTGCTTCGGATTCCAGGTAGCGCAACAGCGCTTCGTCGGCGGCCAGTTCATCTTCGCTGCAGGTCTGCTCGGCGGGAAAGGCGGTGATGTCGACCGTGCTGCCGGTGCTGCGGGCCAGGTCCAGAGCTTCCTCGAACAAGGCTTTCTTGCGGTTGATGTGGGTGGGGTTGAACACCCGCGCCGGCAGTTCGGTCCCGGCGATGGCGCGCCGGACCAGATCCAGGCCGCGCTCGCCGTCGCCCAGGTGCAGGTGGACGATGCCGGCCTTGCCGGTGATCAGCCCGGCGACGTGGGCATCGCTTGCGATTCGCAGCAGCTCCTGCAGGGTCGGCTGACTGGATCGGTGATCCGAGACCGCCACTTCGCCGACGCCGATGACCGGATCGAGAAAGACGATGTCGTCGCGCACGCTGCCGGTGAAGGTCACCGGCGGGACATGGTAGCCGCCGGTATGGCACCAGGCATTGACCCCGTGCTCGCGCAGGTAGAGCGCCTGGGCGACCAGCGAGCGGGTATCGCGGGTGGTGTCGTCGGTGCCCAGCACGCCGACCACGGTGGTGATGCCGGCGGCCAGAAAGTGCTCGTGCGGCACGGGCGGGACCCGGCTGCCGAAGCCGGCCTCACCGCCGCCGCCGGTCAGGTGGGCATGGCCGTCGATCAGGCCGGGAGTCAGCCGCCGGCCTTCCAGATCGAACGTCTCGACCGCCTTGAGCAGGCCGAGATCGTCCAGGTCTGCGCCCATCCAGGCGATGCGGTCACCGGAGATCAGCAGATGCTGGCTGCCCAGGTCCTGCGGTGCAAAGACCCGGGCGTTGGTGAGAAGCTTGAGCAATTGCGAAGGTCAAGCAATGGGCAAGCGGCAAGCTTACCGCCAAGCGCGGCGCAGGTCAGCACTTGTTGCGCCGACCGATCGGCTACCGGGTCAGGCGCTCTTGCCGTCCACCCCCAGCCGCTTGTGCATGATCGGCGAGGTGGTGGTGTACTGCAGGAACTGGCGCTGGTCCGGGTGCAGGTGTTTCTGTACGGCAAACGCGGCCAGGGCGGCCTCGTGGAAGCCCGACAGGATGAGCTTTTTCTTGCCCGGGTAGGTATTGATGTCGCCGATGGCGAACACGCCCTCGATCGAGGTCTGGAATTTCTCGGTGTCGACCTGGATCTGCTTTTTCTCCAGGTTCAGCGACCAGTCGGCGATGGGTCCCAGGTCCGGGGCCAGGCCCCAGAAGACCAGGATTTCCTCGCCCTCGATCACCCGCTTGTTCTTTTCCAGGTCCATGATCTCCAGGCCCTGCAGCGTGCCGCCCTCGGAGGCGACCTGCATGATCAGCCCCTGGTGTTCGGCCACTTTGCCCGCCTGGGCCAGGGCCTTGACTTTCGCCACGGTGGCCGGGGCGCCGCGGTATTCGGGACGACGGTGGATCAGGTCGACCGACTCGGCGATCCCGGCCAGCTCGACGGTCCAGTCCAGGGCCGAGTCGCCGCCGCCGAGGATCAGCAGGCGCTTGTCGCGGAACCGTTCGCGATCGGTGACCTTGTAGTGCACCAGACCCGGGTCGATGGCGTCCAGGCCCTTGGCCTTCAGGCGCCGCGGCAGAAACGATCCCAGGCCGGCGGCGATGATGACGGTGCCGGCATCGAACTCGGTGCCGGCGGTGGTCACCACGGTAAAGCGGCCGTCGTCGCGTTTTTCGAAACGCTTGACCTGCTGTTTCAGATGAATGCCGGGGCTGAACGGTTCGATCTGCTCCATCAGCCGGTCGACCAGTTCCTGGGCGCCGACCACGGGGTAGGCGGGGATGTCGTAGATCGGTTTTTCCGGATAGAGCTCGGAGCACTGGCCGCCGACCTGCGGCAGGCTGTCGACCAGTTCGGCCTTGAGATCCAGCAGGCCCAGTTCGAAGACCTGGAACAGGCCGACCGGGCCTGCGCCGATGATCACCGCATCGGTTTGGATTGGCATTGACGTACCCTGTGGTTCATGCAACAAA
>JAWLFD010000112.1:0-7832 GCA_041685745.1 Wenzhouxiangella sp. | reverse complement strand
CCGCCATGATCAGGTCGCCCTCGTTCTCGCGGTCTTCGTCGTCGAGCATGACCACCATCTTGCCGGCGCCGATGTCGGCCAGGATGTCGGGTATGGAGTCGAACTTCATGTCAGCCCTCGCTGTTGCAGCAGCCGGTCCAGGTAGCGGGCCAGCAGATCGATTTCCAGGTTCACCCGGTCCCCGACGGTCAGCTCGCCCAGGGTGGTGACCTGCCAGGTGTGGGGAATCAGGTTGACCTCGAACTCCTGGCCTTCGACCGCGTTGACGGTCAGGCTGACCCCGTCCAGGGTCACCGATCCCTTCTCGGCCATGAACCGGGCCAGCGGCTCGGGCACGCGCAAGCGCAGGACGTGAGACTCGCCGACCGGACGCAGACCGACCACCTCGGCCAGGCCGTCGACGTGGCCGCTGACCAGGTGCCCGCCGAGCCGATCGCCCAGCGCCATGGCCGGCTCGAGGTTGACCCGGTCGCCGACCTCGAGGCGGCCCAGGCTGGTGCGCGCCAGGGTTTCGGCCGACAGGTCGGCGCTGAAGCCTTTGTGGTCGAGAGCCAGCGCGGTCAGACAGCAGCCCGACACGGCGATGCTGTCGCCCTCGCGCCAGTCCGTCGGCGTCAGCTCCGGGCAGAGAATGCGCATGCGCACGCCCTGGTCGACGGCATCGATGGCCGCAATGGTGCCGGCGCTTTGAATGATTCCGGTAAACATGTCAGCCTCGGTCGACGTCGGGGCGGGTGGATGGCCGCAGGCGCAGGCGCTGATCGACGCCCAGGCGCCGCTGGTCGATCACCTGCAGATGGAGGCGCTGGTCGAAGTTTTCCATCCCCGGCAGCGCCAGCATGGGCGTTCCGCGCCCGATCACCACAGGCGCCTGGTAGACCAGCAGTTCATCGACCAGGCCGGCTGCGGTCAGGGCGCCGGCCAGGGTCGGCCCGGATTCGACGTGGACTTCGTTGAGTTCCATCTCGGCCAGCCAGTTCATCAGCGCACCCAGCGCGACCCGGCCGTCGGCGGCGGCCGGCAGCTGGCGCCAGACCACGCCATCGCGCTGCCAGGGTGCCGGACGGGTACTGGCCACCGCGACCTTCCCGCCGCAATGGAGCAGGCGGGCTTCGCGCGGCAGCCGGGCGCGTGAATCTACGATGATCCGGAGCGGCTGGCGATCGGCCCCGTCCAGGCGCACGTCCAGGCGCGGATTATCGGCCAGGACCGTGTCGATCCCGGTCAGGATGGCCGAGGCCCTGGCCCGCCAGCGCTGCCCGTCGGCGCGCGCCGCCGATCCGGTGATCCACTGCGAGCGCCCGTCGGCGCCGGCCGTGAAGCCGTCCAGGCTGACCGCCAGCTTGACCCGCAGCCACGGCCGGCCGCGCTCGTGCCGGCTGATGAAACCGATGTTGAGCTCGCGCGCAGCCTCGCCCATCAGGCCCGAACGCACCCGGATGCCGGCTGCTCGCAGACGCTGCAGCCCGCGACCCGATACCCGGGGATCGGGGTCGGTCATGGCGATCACCACCTCGGCCACCCCGGCCTCGATCAGCGCATCGGCGCACGGCGGGGTGCGACCGACATGGCTGCAGGGCTCGAGCGTGAGGTAGGCGGTCGCACCGCGAGCGCGTGCTCCGGCCTCGCGCAGGGCGAGCACCTCGGCGTGCGGCTCACCGGCCGCCCGGTGCCAGCCGCAGCCGACCACCGTCTCGCCAACACAGAGCACGCAGCCGACGCGCGGATTGGGGTCAGTGGTCCACAGGCCCGACCGCGCCAGGCGCAGGGCCCGAGCCATGCACTGGTGATCGAAAGCGGAGAAGACCGCCCGCGGCTCAGTCGTCACGCTCACCGGCTTCGCGCAGCAGCGGCATCTGGCGACGATCCAGGGCGCCGGGGCTGCCCCGCTCCAGGCGCTCGATCTCCTCGCGGAACGCCTGGACATCCTCGAACCGCCGATACACCGAGGCGAAACGCACGTAGGCGACCTGGTCGAGACGCGACAGTTCGCTGGCTACCCACTCCCCGATCTGCTGGCTGGAAAGTTCGGCCTCCTCAAGGGTGCGGATACGCCGCAGCAGCGTGCGCAAGGCGCGCTCGACCTCCTGGGTTTCGACGGGTCGCTTCTCCAGCGCCTTGAGCATGCCGCCTCTGAGTTTGTCCTCGTTGAAGGACTCGCGTGAACCGTCGGACTTGATCACGTTCGGCGCCTTGAGCGCCGCGGTTTCGAGGGTATTGAAGCGCGCCCCGCACTGGCCGCACTCCCGCCGCCGCCGAATCTGGAAGCCGTCGGAGGTCAGACGGGAATCCACCACCCGGGTATCGGTGTGATTGCAGAAGGGGCACCACATACAAAAATCAGGTTTCCGGCCCTACCCATAGACCGGATAGCGGCGGCACAGCGCCAGCGCCGCGGCCTTTGTTTGCGCCTCGACGCCCTCATCGCCCATCGAGTCGAGCACGTCGCAGATCAGGCCGGCCAGCTCGCGACAGTCCTCGGCGGTGAAGCCGCGCGTGGTCACCGCCGGCGTGCCGATGCGTAGGCCGGAAGTCACGAACGGCGAGCGCGGCTCGCCCGGCACGGTGTTCTTGTTGACCGTGATATTGCACCTGCCCAGGGCTTCTTCGGCGTCCTTGCCGGTGATGTCGGCATCGATCAGATCGACCAGGAAGAGATGATTGTCGGTGCCGCCGGAAACGACCTTGTAACCGCGCTCCATGACCACCTCCGCCATCGCCCGGGCGTTGTCGATCACCTGCTGCTGGTAGCTGCGAAAACCGGGTTCCCGGGCTTCGAGAAAAGCGACCGCCTTGGCCGCGATCACGTGCATCAGCGGTCCACCCTGGCAGCCGGGAAAGACCAGCGAATTGAATTTCTTGGTGACCGCCTCGTCCTGACCTTTGGCCAGGATGATGCCGCCCCTTGGGCCGCGCAGGGTCTTGTGGGTGGTCGAGGTCACGACGTGGGCGTGCGGCAGCGGACTGGGATAGACCCCGGCCGCCACCAGGCCGGCAATGTGGGCCATGTCGACCAGAAACCAGGCGCCGACCGAATCGGCGATTTCGCGCATGCGCGCCCAGTCGACCACCCTCGAGTAAGCGGAAAATCCGCCGATCAGCAGACCCGGCCGATGTTCCTCGGCCAGCCGGGCCATGGCCTCGTAATCGATTTCGCCGGTGGCCCGATCGAGACCGTAATGCACGGCGTTGAAAATCCGGCCGGAAAAATTGACCTTGGCGCCGTGGGTCAGGTGCCCGCCCTCGGACAGATCCATCCCGAGAATGGTGTCACCGGGCTTGAGCAGGGCGAGAAAGACCGCCTGGTTGGCCTGGGAACCCGAATGCGGCTGGACGTTGGCGTAGTCGCAGTCGAACAGTTCTTTCAGGCGCGCGATGGCCAGGTTCTCGGCGATATCGACGTGTTCGCAGCCACCGTAGTAGCGGCGTCCCGGATAGCCCTCGGCGTACTTGTTGGTCAGCACCGAGCCCTGGGCCGCCATGACCCGCGGGCTGGCGTAGTTCTCCGAGGCAATCAGTTCGATGTGCTCTTCCTGGCGACGCTCTTCGGCGGCGATGGCGGCGGCGAGTTCATCGTCGAAACCGGGGATGGTGAAGCTGCGATCAAACATGACGGGACCAGCAGGTTGACTAGCCGTGAATGATAGCACCAGCCTCGTGCACAGACCCCGAAAAGCCAGTCCCCCAGTCGTCTTCAGGCTGCCAGCCTGCGGCCGCCGGCGGTCGGGCCACGATTGACCCGCGCCAGGTCGTGATCGACGTGGGGCAGCGCAAGCAGGCGCGGATTCATCACCCGAAACCACAGCGCCGGGACGTAGGCCAGCACGAACATCCCGAAATAGCCGCTGGGCAGACGCGGCAGGTCGGGAAAATCGCGCAGGGACTGATAGCGCCGCTGCGGGTGGGCGTGGTGATCCGAATGGCGCTCGAGATGGAACAGCAGCAGGTTGGAAACGACGTGATTGCTGTTCCAGGAATGCTGCGGCCGGCAGCGCTCGTAGCCGCCGTGGCGGCCGCGGTCGCGCAACAGCCCGTAGTGCTCGACGTAGTTGGCGCTGGTCAGCTGCCACCACGCGACCGCGTTGTGCAGCAGCAGGAACAGCAGCGCCTCGGGGCCCAGCCACAGGACCAGCCCGGACTGCACGATCAGGGTCACCAGCCAGGACTGCAGGATCTCGTTGTGCCGGGTCCAGAAGCCGCGCCCGCGCCGGGCCTGGCGCCGGGTCTCGATGGCCAGCGCGCGGCGCAGTCCGCCGGGGATTTCGCGCCGGGCGAAGGCGTAAATGGACTCCCCGAAGCGCGCGCTGGCCGAGTCCTGCGGCGTGGCCACGGCACGGTGGTGGCCGAAATTGTGCTCGACGCCGAAGTGGCCATAGCCCGGCACCGCCAGCGCCAGTCGGGCCAGGGCCTGCTCGATGCGGGTCCGCTTGTGGCCGAGCTCGTGGCCGGTGTTGACCGCCAGACCGCCGACCAGCCCGGCGCTCCAGGCCAGGGCCAGCCAGGAGAACCATTCCAGCGGTGCCAGCACCGCCCAGCTCACGGTGACGACAAGACTGAAAAAATACAGCGGCACCGTCAGCCAGGTCAGCACCCGGTAGTAGCGATCGCGCTCCAGCGCCGGCACGGCCGCGGCCGGCGGATTGCTGAGGTCTTCTCCGAGCACGACGTCGAGCAGCGGGACCAGGCCATAGACCACGGCCAGCGGCAACCAAAGGACCCATTGCCAGCCGGTGGCAAGCTGCAGGCCGATGGCTGCCGTCGGCAGCAGCGGAAACACCACCGCAAGCAACCAGCCGGGCCGCTTGCGATCGACATGACCCGATGGCAGGGGGGCGGACTGGATCCGGACAAGCTCGTTCATGGCATCGACCGACGCAGGATGACCTTCTGGACTGTGCCATGGCTGCGTCCGGCACAATAGTGTATAAGATGACCATGTCTGGTCATTTTCTGCCATTTGCGGACCATGCCGGGGACTCCGAAGGTCTGCCCGGCCTGTACCTGGTCCATTTCCTCGACGCGATCGTGCCCGACGCGGATCGGCGACTCACCCTGCTGGCCGAGGCCGGCGTTGCCCCCGAAGCGCTGTCCGGCGGTCGGCGGATTCCGCTTTCCCGGGTCCTGAAGCTGATCGAGAGCATCGACCGCCAGGCGCGCCCGGGCTGGCACATCCGACCGGCGCTGGACATGGAAGCCGCCCACCACGGGCCGCTGGGGGTGGCGGTGATCAGCGCTGCGAGCGTGGTCGACGCGCTGGACACCCTGGCCCGCTTCGAAGCCCTGCGTGCGCCATTCGTGCATCTTCAGCCGGCGCTCGACGATCGCCACTGGAGCGTGCGCATCATCGCCGCGACGCCGGCCGAGGGGCCCTGGCCGGTCCTGATGGAAGTCAACCTGCTCGCCCTGGCCGGACTGATCCGCCGCCTGCTCGGCCCCGATGCTTGCCGCCTGCGGCTGCGCCTGCCGCGCGGCTACCGGCCCTGGGAAAAACAACTGCTCGAGGCGCTACCCCGGCAGCTCGCCATCAGCGGCGGGGACTACGGCCTGGCGCTGCCGGTCGAACTGCTGGCCCGACGCTGCCCTCTGGCCGACTCGCGTCTGCACGAAGACGCCGTCGCGCGCTGCCGGAGTCTGATGGCCGAACGCTTCGACTGCAGCCCGCTGGAGGCCGAGATCCGCCGTCGACTGATGGCCGCGATCGGTCGTCCGCCCAGTCAGGCCGGCATGGCGCAGGCGCTGGGTCTTTCTTCGCGCAGCCTGCATCGCCGCCTGGCCCGCCAGGGCTGCAGCTACCGGCAACTCGTCGGCGAGGCCCGCGCCGCCGTCGCCGCTCACCGGCTGCGCCACGGTCGCGAACCGGTTGCGCGCATCGCCGAGGACCTCGGCTACCAGGACACGGCCAACTTCGGCCGCGCCTGTCGACGCTGGTTCGGCTGCTCACCCGGCCGGCTGCGCCGCGGACGGGACTGAAACCGCGACCCCGGTTGCATCCGTCGCCGCGCCACCGGACAATACCGGTTGGCCAAGGTATTGATGATCGAGACGGGGAAAGGATGGATCCGGAAACACCATCGGAACAGCACCGCTGGCATGCGGTTTTCTGCAAGCCCCGCCAGGACGCGCGCGCCGAAATGCATCTGCGCAACCAGGGCTTCGAGACCTTTCGGCCGAGGACCCGTGAACGCCGCACCCGCAATGGTCGCCGGCGCGTGATCGTCGAATCCATGTTTCCGCGTTACCTGTTCGTGCAGTTGGCAACCGGTGGCCAGGACTGGGGACCGATTCGCTCGACCCGCGGCGCGGTCGGCCTGGTCCGACACGGCCAGGACGCTGCGATCGTGCCCGAAGCGGTGATCGAAGAACTGCGTCGGCGCTGCGACGACGACGGCATCGTCCAGGTGGCCGGCTCCATCGACTATCGGCGCGACGAGTCGGTGGAAATCATCGACGGTCCCTGCGCCGGCTACCGAGGCCTGTTCCAGGCCCGCACCGGGGCCGAGCGGGTCGCCGTATTGTTGACCCTGCTCAACCACGAGCGGCGCGTGGAAGTGGCTGAAACCGCCATCCGGCGCGCCTGAACCCTCCGACAGCGAAGCAACAACCATGCCCACTCTTGCCAACAGCCCGTTCAAGGCCTACGACATTCGCGGCCAGGTGCCCTCGCAGCTCGACGACGAGCGTGCCCGACGCATCGGCCACGCCTTCCGCACGGTTGTCGAGCCGACCGGACCGGTCGTGATCGGACGCGACATGCGCCTGTCCAGCGCCGGGCTGGCCGATGCCCTGGCACGCGGCCTCAACGAGGCCGGCGTCGATACCCTGGATATCGGGCTGTGCGGCACCGAACTGGTCTACCACGCCGCCTCGCTCGACGGTATGGGCGGCGGCGTGATGGTCACCGCCAGCCACAACCCGGCCGACTACAACGGCATGAAGATGGTGCGTGAGCAGGCCATTCCGATCAGTGCCGACACCGGCCTGAAGGACATGGAGGCGTTCGTCGCCGACGAACTCGCGCCGGCGCCGGCCGAAGCCCCCGGTCGCCATGCCACGATGGACGTGACCGACGGCTACATCGAGCGCCTGCTGGGCATGCTGGACCGCGCTGCGCTCAGGCCGCTGAAGCTGGTGGTCAACGCCGGCAACGGCTGCGCCGGGCCGTTCTTCGACAGGCTGGCCGCCGACCTGCCGCTGGCGGTGGTGCGTCTGCACCACGAGCCCGACGGCCGCTTCCCGAACGGGGTCCCCAACCCTCTGCTCAGCGAGAATCGGGCCGAGACCGCCGCCGCCGTGATCGACAGCGGCGCCGATTTCGGCATCGCCTGGGACGGGGATTTCGACCGCTGCTTCTTCTTCGATCACCGCGGCCGCTTCATCGAGGGCTATTACCTGGTCGGGTTGTTCGCCTCGCAACTGCTCGCCCGCCACCCCGGCGAGAAGATCGTGCTCGATCCCCGGCTGACCTGGAACACCCTGGCCCAGGTCGCCGATGCCGGTGGCCAGGCGCTGATCAACAAGAGCGGACACGCCTTCATCAAGGAGCGCATGCGCGCCGAAGACGCCCTGTACGGCGGCGAGATGTCGGCCCACCACTACTTCCGCGACTTCTCCTATTGCGACAGCGGCATGATCCCCTGGCTGCTGCTGATCGAAACCCTGTCGACCACGGGGAAAAGTCTTGCCGAGCTGGTCGATGAGCGCATCGAGGCCTATCCGTGCAGCGGCGAGATCAACTTCGCCGTCGATGACACCGAGCGCGTCATCGCCTCGGTCCTGGACCACTACGCCGGCCAGGGCGGCGAACTCGACCGCACCGACGGCATCAGCCTGGC
>JAWLFD010000111.1:0-7854 GCA_041685745.1 Wenzhouxiangella sp. | reverse complement strand
CATCGCCGGCAACGGCAGCATTGATGGCCGTCTGAATATCCGGATGGTCTTCGGGAACGCGCAGTTCAGCCGCTGGAGCGATCGCCGGCAATATGCTCATAAACAAGAGCAGTGTTGCGCTGGAGATTTTCATGTCTAATGATAGCATCCACCACTGCGCATTCTACTGATCCGGCATGACTGAACAACCGAGGTTGAGGGACAAGAGCGCTGCCCAGCAGCAGGATTTCTTTCTCAAGAAAGCTCGTCCCCTGGTGGTCTTCGGCCGGCCGCGGGCCGGCACCCGGTTCGTCACCAACTTGCTCAACAGCTTTCCCCAGGTGACTCTGCAAGGCGAAATCCCGGATCCGGTGATGGGCGCGCTGGTCGATTTCATCGATCGCGTCGAACATTACTATCGCGACCGCGCCGACCACCGTGGTGAAGTCGGTGAGAAACAGTTCGCACTTTGGAGCGACAAGAAGAAGGCACTCATCTTTTCGTTCTGGGCAGGGGCCAGTCAGGCGGGTCGTGCGCAACCGACGAACGGTTGCCGATACTTCGGCTACAAGCGCCCTGACCACGAAAAGTATTTCGATTTCTATGAGCGCCATTTTGCGAAAGACGAAGCGATGTACGTGTTCTGCATACGCAACTTCGTCGACAACTATCTTTCGATCAAGTCACGCTGGCCGGCACGCAAGATCGAGACCGTGGCAAGCCAGTACCTCGAATCCATTCGCCGCTATCACCAGGCGGTGTCCGCGGCACCGGGCCGGGTCTCGCTGTTCAACCTGGATGACCACATCGCCCACGGTTTCGACTACACCCAGGCCGCGGTGCTCGAGCCGCTGGCGCTGCGGCCGTCGGAAGCCCACCGGAAGAAGTTGACGGCGCAAGGCCCGATCAATACCACCGAGGGCGATCACGGGCGCAAGCGCCGAACCGAGCTGAATCGCCGCGAGCAGGCGTTTGTCGAAAGCCGACCGGAGCTCGATGAGATGTACAAGGCGCTTTGTGTCCCGACATGGGAAACGTAGAGGACAGGTCGGCGACGACAGCACCCGATTCGATTCAGGCACCCCAATGGCTGATCGTCGGCGGGGCGCCACGTAGCGGCACCACGCTGGTCTATCAAATCCTGAAGAAGCATCCGTCCCTGGCGCTGAAGAACGAGCGCAACCTGTTCGAGCAGGCGCTGCGGCTCGGCGAAACGGCCGCCGCGCAGGACTATGTCCAGCTGTTGACCCCGGACCAGCTGGGCCGAGCCCGCTACCTGGGTGAAAAACGACCGGAATATTTCGAGTTCCCGCTTGAGAAGTGTTTTCCGTCCGCCGCGGTATCGATCGTCCATATTTCACGGCGACCACGCGATGCCATCGGCTCCATGCTGGCCCGCACAGAGCGCGCGCGCCGCGGTGAGGATGATCGCTGGAGCCCGTTCTTCACTCGGGCCGACGCCCTCGATGCGTGGCTCCGAGCCTGGCAGTTCGCGCGCTCCCAGGCCGGAAACCCGCGCTTCCTGCACCTGAAATACGAGGATCTGCTCGCCCAGCCGGACCAAACGCTGCAAACGATTTACCGCTGGCTGGATGTTCAGGCCCAGCCCGTCGCTTCCGGCCTGATCCGCCGCCCGGATCCTTATCCTGCCCTTCGTGGCGATCAATCGGAGGGCATGCGAAAAATCGCCGCAATCGACCAGGTCTGGTCGAACCCGCTGCACGAGATTCAGGCTCACCACGCTGCCCCGTCCACGTCGCGTCTCGCTGCGCTGCGCCGCCTCAGACGCCGGCTGCTGTGGTGGTACTCTGTCGGGCGAAAGCGCGTCTAGTCAGCCGCCTCCCGAATGGAATGCACGGTGTCCATGAACGCACCGCCCCCGAACATTTCAAGCTGCACCATCATCCTGCCGGTTTTCAATGGCCTGAGCCTGGTCATTGATTGCCTGGAATCGGTGCGGGCCTGGACGGATCTGGAGCAGCACCGGATGCTGATCGTCGATGACTGCAGCGATGCATCCACTCAGGCATTCCTGGAATCAACCGCTGGGGAGCACGCAAACATCCGTGTGCTGCGCAACGACACCAATCTGGGGTTTCTGGCGGCCTGTAACCGCGGTCTGGCCAGCGCCGAGACCGAAGCGGCGCTGCTGCTCAACAGCGACGTGGTCGTCTCTCCAGGGTGGCTGGAGGCAATGCTCGGCTGCATGAACCGCGACCCGCGCATTGCCGCGGTCAACCCCCTGACCAACCGGGCCGAGCAGATTTCGCTGGACCTGCCGCCCGGCAGCAACTTCCTGGGCATGAACGAAACCCTGGCCCGAGGCGAGGGTGCGGCGCTGGATGTGGTCACCCCGGTGGGCTTCTGTCTGCTCTTGCGCCGGGCTGCTCTGGACGAAGTCGGCGGCTTCGATCCGGTCTACGGACGCGGCTATTGCGAGGAATCCGACCTTTGCATGCGCCTGCTGCAGGCCGGCTGGCGCACGGTGGTGGCCGACGACGTCTATGTCTACCACCGCGGCGGCGGCACCTTCGTCGATCGGGACCAACGCTACCAGGTCAATCGCAGGATTTTCGACCAGCGCTGGAAGAAGGCGTATCGCGAGCGGTTTCGCGGCTTCAGGAAGGCCGATCCATTGGGCCCGACGCGCGCAGCCTTCGCCGCGCGTAGCCGCTGGGAACCGAAACCGATGGTGTGGCAGACCGCACGCGCGATGCTAGATGCCCGCGCGCGCAGCGATTGGCCGGGCCTGGTCGAGCAGGCCGCCCGGGGTGTCGTCCGCACCCTGAGAAGCCGGCAACCCAGGGTGCGTGCCGAGATCGTCGAGCGCACGCGCCGCAAAAACCGTTTGGCGGTCACCTACGTGCTCGACCAGATGGTCATCGCCGGCGGCGTGCTGTCGGTGATCCAGCTGGTCAACGAGCTGATCCTGCAGGGCGTGGAAGCGCGCATTGCCACGCGCTTCGTCGACCCGCTGGTGCTGCAATGGACGCGCCTCTACACCCGTCCCATGGTGTTTCGCAGCGAGCGCGAACTGATCGACGGGCTGCCGCCGACCGACCTGGCGGTCGCCACGCTGTGGAAGACCGCGCCGTGGGTGGCCAACCTGGTCGAGCGCGGTCGTGCGCGCCACGGCGTCTATTTTCTGCAGGATTACGAGCCGTGGTTCTTTCCCGAGTCACGACCCGATCTGCGACGCCGGGTGCAGCAGACGTTCGGCCTGCTGCCGCATCGGATCGTGAAATCGGACTGGTTGGGTGGGAAACTGGCTGCGGACGGATTCGACAGCCACAAGATTCGGCTGGGGATGGATCTCGGCCGGTTCTATCCGCGCGATGTGGCGCACGGGCAGCCGACGGTGATGGCGATGGCCCGACCGGGCACCGCCTACCGGGGCTTTTCCACGCTGATCGAGGCCCTCGCCCTGGTCCGGCGCAGGGTACCGGAACTTCGTATCGTGCTGTTCGGCGCACGCGACCTGGGCCAGCACTCGGTCCCGTTCGATTTCGAGGATGCCGGGGTGATCCAGGACATGGATCGGATGGCGCAGCTGTACTCCAGCGCCGATGTCTTTATCGACAGTTCGGATTTCCAGGGCTTCGGCCGCTGCGGGCTGGAGGCCATGGCCTGCGGCACGGCCTGCGTGCTGTCGAGTGCCGGCGGGGTCACGGAATACGCCGTCGACGGCCGCAACGCCCTGCTGGTCGCGCCCGGCCGGCCGGCCGCATTCGCCGAGGCCATCGTGCAGTTGCTGGAGGACGCGGCACTTCGCACCCGCCTGGTCGAAGGCGGCAGCGCAACCGTCGGCGAGTTCGACCACAAGCGCGAAGCCGGCGAGACCCTTGCCTATTTCCGCACCCTGGCCGACGCAAAATCCGGCCATGCGTGAAGCCGGCACGCAAAGCCCCGCAGCCGGCGACTCGCTGCAGCTGGTGATCAACACCGAATCGCTGGCGCCGCCGCGCACCGGCATCGGGACCTACACCGCGGCGCTGATTCGCGAGTATCTGGAATTGCTGCCGCCCGGGGCGGTTCATGCCTTCATGGCCGGCCGTCTGCACCCGGCCGGCGAGGCGCTCAGGGAAGCCGATGCGGCCGGCTTCGGCAAGACCCGACGACGCGAGCAAATGCTGGCCCTGCTCTACCGGGTGGCCTCGTCCAGCCAGTGGCCGTACCGGCTCCACCAGGCCCGCAACCGCCGTGCATTTGCCCGCGCGACCGACAGGCTGCCGGACGGCTGCGTCTATCACGAGCCCAACTTCATCCTCAAGCCCTTTGCCGGAGCGCGCGTGGCGACGGTGCACGATCTGTCATTCCTGCACTTTCCGCAAACCCATCCGTCCGCCCGCGTCGCCTGGCTGAACCGTCAACTGCCGGAAACGCTGGCCGAGGCTCAACAGGTCATCACCGTATCGGACTTCATTCGGCGCGAGCTGATCGAGCATTTCACGGTCGACCCGGACCGGATCCGGACCATCCATCCCGGCGTCAGCGACCGTTTCCGGGCACCGGCGGAAGAAGAAATCGCGCGCGTACTCAAGAGCTACGGGCTGAAACCGCAGCGCTTCGTGCTGTGCGTATCGACCCTGGAGCCGCGCAAGAACCTGGATACGCTGATGGACGCCTGGCAAGCGCTGCCGCAGGCCGTGCGCCGCGAATATCGGCTGGTCATCGCGGGCAGCCGGGGCTGGCACTGCGAGTCGATCGAACGAAGGCTGGACAAGTTGTGCGCTGACGGCGAGGCGGTGAGACCCGGATACGTCCCGCAAGCCGACCTGCCGGCGCTACTGGCCGGGTGCGCCGTGTTTGCCTATCCTTCGGCCTACGAAGGCTTCGGCCTGCCGGTGCTCGAAGCCATGGCCTGCGGCGCACCGGCGGTAATCAGCGAGGATACGGCGCTGGCCGAGATTGCCGCCGAGACGGTACGGCTGGTCCCGCCGCGCAGCGCAGACGCGCTGGCCACGACCATTCGGGAACTGCTGGAAGATGAACCGCAACGCCAGCGACTGGGCCAGGCGGCGGCAGCGTATGCACGCCGCTTCACCTGGCGGCGCGCCGCGCTCGCCCACCTCGAGACCTTTGAGCGCGCGAGGGCCTCGCTCAACTGACCGCTTCGACCAGCGCCCGCGCACGCGCATCAAAGCCGTGCTCGCTGCGAATGATCGCAGCGGCTTGGCGGGCGGCCTCGAGGTGCGCCGGGTAACGGACCAAAAGCCGCCCCAGCTTGCGCGCGGCCTCGGCCGGCGGCGCCTGGACGACGGCGTCGGAACCGAAGATTTCGGCAATGGCCGGGTGTGGATCGGACAGCACCGGGAGGCCGCACGCCAGCGCGTCGAACAGACGGTTGTTGATGAAGCCGTGCTCGATCATGTCCGGCCAGTGGTCGTTGAGACAGACCCTGGAGGTACGGTACAACTCGCCCAGCGCGTGATTGTCGATATAGTCCTCGACCACCGATGCGGCCAGGCCGTGATCGCGCCAGCCGCGACCCCAGACACGAAGCTTGACGCCGGCATCGGCCAGTCGCACCACAAGCTCGCGGCGCTGGCTGCGCGTATTGCCGACAAAGACAAGACCGCGGCGATGCCCATCGCCCAGGTCCTGGGCCGGCTCTTCGGCCAGGTGGAATCGAGCCGTATCGGTGCATTGCAGCAGCGCCGCGACCCGGCCCGGCAAGGTCGACTCGAGTTGGCGGGCGCGCTGGTGGGAGGCGACGAAGACCCGGTCATAGCGGCGATATTCGTCGATGCCGAGGTCGGCGGGATGGCTGATATTCCACATCAGGTGGATCGGATCGCCGTGCCGTCCGTCGAAACCGTAGCCGTACTTGCCGCGCAGGACCAGAACCACATCGCACGGGGCGCTGACATTCCAGTCAGGATGGAAATCGGTGCTGACCTCCTGATCCAGCCTGCGCAGTGCGGCTGCCAAGGCGTGGCCGAAGTGGAAATCGCCCCACTTGTGCTGGCGCTCGTCGGTGGGCGCCGGATTCTTGATCCGCCACTTCATGCCAGCCCCGCCAGATAGTCGTTCAAGGCATGGGCAAAGCGCACTGCCACCGGATGGGTCGTGCCCGAGAATCCGACCTGTCGCTCGATGACCGCGAACTGCTCCTGCACCGCGCGATAGGTGAATCGGCGCAGATAATAGCGCCGGGCCCGCTCGGTCTGGTCCTGGACGCAGGCCGGATGCGCCTGCAGCGCGTCGATGGCGGCAGCCAAGGCCTCGGTGTCACCGAATTCCACTGGCCTCACCAGCTTCAGTCGGCCCAGTTCGGCCAGATCTCCGACTGGACTGGCGAGCACCGGCACCTGCATGGCCATCGCGTCGGTCATCTTGAACGGCATCTGGTGATGGGAGGCCTCGGTGGCCGGGTTCAGCCAGAGCAAGACCGCGTCGGCCGCCGCATTGATGCCCGCCATGGCGTTGCGGTCCTGCGGCTCCAGCACCGTCAGCCGCCCCCCCGCCCGGGCTTTCAACTCCAGGTATTCCGGGCTGGCGCGCGATCCGGCCACCAGCAGCCGTAGCGGTCTGTTGCCCTGGTAGTTTCGGACGAACTCCAGCAGTTCGAACACGCCCTTGTGTCGACGCACCAGCCCGCCGAACAACAGCACGAACTCATCTTCGCCCACGCCGAGTTGTCGCCGGGTCTTTTCGCGCAGTCCGGGATGGGGCTGGAAAGCCTGTTCGTCCTTGATGTTCATGATGCGAAAACAGCCGCCGCCCAGCCACTGGTCGTGGACGCGGTTATGGGTGGCCTTGTACGGCCACTCGACCAGCAGCGATTCCAGCCAGCCCGTCCAATGGTCGCTCCAGGGCTGGCGAAACTCTGACGCGGCCGAGTCCGGCGCGCCACCGGCCAGTTGCGCCTCGCCCGGCCGGGTCACGCTGCTTTCCAGGTCATTGCTTTCGCAGATGAACGGGATACCGAAGTGATAGTTGGCCAGCAGCGCCAGACCGAAACTGGGCAAGCGCGGCTTGACGCAATAGATGATGTCCCCGTCGATGGCCAGCAGCGCCTCACCCAGGGTGTCGGCAAACTCGGGGAAGTCGCTCCCCTGGAAGAACCGGGTCTCGAACGGCGGTTCCACGCCGCGGTAGGGCGCAAAGATGTCTTCGTCGAAAAACCGGAAGCCGATCAACTGTGTGGGGTAGTGCGCGCTGAGCGCCTCGGCGACATTCCACGCCTTGGAAAGATGATTCCGACAGACATCCCAGACCAGCACCGTTACCTTGCGCGGGCGCGCCTGAAAGGGGGCGGCGAGAACGCCCTGGCCATAATAGCGCTCGAGGTTGGCGCGGATGATTTCGGTGGCCTGCTCCGTGCCTTCAGCGGCGATTTCGGTGAGTTGCTGCCATCGAGCGTTGCGGCGGTACAGGCAAAGCGGTTCATCGATGATCAGCGGGTCGAAGCGAAACAACAGCTTCAGGGCGAAATCCCAGTCCTGTCGCCGCGGCAGGGCTTCGGTGAATCCGCCCAGGCAGTCGTACAATCCGCGCCGGTGCGAGAACGTGTTCAGATCAATGCAGTTGCGCTCGACCAGCGCCTCCCATGAGTAATCGATCAGCCGATCGCGCAGCCGAAGGCCGGAATCGAGGAATTCGACATCCAGGTAGTTGCAGGCAATCGCCTGGACGCCGGGCTTTTCGAGATAGGCGACCACGATGCGCGACAGGTAATGCGGGTGCCAAAGGTTGTCGCTGTCCAGGTAGGCCATGATGTCGCCCCCGGCATGCGCCAGGCCGACGTTCCGGGCAGCCGCAGCCCCCGCGTGTTCAAGCTTCAGGTACCGGATGCGCGTGTCCGTGAACTCGGCCACGCGCGCCTGAGTGTCGTCGCTGCTGCCGTCGTCGCAGACCCACAGCTCCCAGTGA
>JAWLFD010000110.1:0-7869 GCA_041685745.1 Wenzhouxiangella sp. | reverse complement strand
CTGGAGCTGTCGGACGATATCGAGGTCATCGCCGAGGCGACCGATGGCGAGAGCGCCATTCGGAGCGTGCCCGAGCAAGCACCCGACGTGTTGCTGCTGGACATGCGCATGCCGGGCAAGAACGGCCTGGACGTGCTGCAGTCCCTGCAGGCGTCTGGCGACCTGCCGCCGACCATCATCCTGACCACCTTCGACGATGAAGAGCTGGTGCTGGCCGGCATCCGCGCCGGCGCGCGCGGCTACCTGCTCAAGGACGTGGCCCTGGAAGACCTGCTCGAGGCCGTGCGCTCGGTCGCGGCCGGCAAGACCCTGGTCAAGCCGGCCGTCACCGAGCGGCTGCTCAAGGGCCTGGGGCAGCTCAATACCGGCTTTTCCGCCCTGGACCAGCCCGACCCGCTGACCGAGCGCGAGACCGAAATCCTGCGCCTGATGGCCGGCGGCTACTCCAACAAGGAAATTGCCAACGCCCTGAACGTGGCCGAGGGCACGGTCAAGAACCACGTCTCCAACATCCTGTCCAAGATGGGCGTGCGCGACCGCACCCGGGCCGTGCTCAAGGCCTTCGAAGGCGGATTGATCTAGAATCCGACCCCATGACTCAACCACAAGGCATTCGCATGCAAAAGCTTTTCGTGCTTCCGGCGTTTCTCGCCGTACTCGGCCTTTCCGCCGCCTCCTGGGCCGAACTCCCGCCGGTCCCGGGCGACGGCATCGACCCGGCACGCTACGGGCAGTCCATGGCCACGCTGGCGTCCGACGAATTCGAGGGCCGGGCGCCGGGCACGCGCGGCGAACGCCTGACGGTCAACTACCTGGTGCGGGAGTTTGCCGAGCTGGGCCTGCAGCCGGGCTACGGCGACAGCTACCTGCAGCCGGTGCCCATGGTCGAGATGACCAACGAGGCGCGCTCGCCGCTGTCTCTGGCGCTCGATGACGAGCGCTGGCAGATGGAATATCCGGCCGAAATGATCACCTGGTCGCGGCGCGGCGGACGGGAGCCGCACTCGATCGAGGACTCCGAGCTGGTGTTCGTCGGTTACGGCGTGGTCGCGCCGGAATACGACTGGGACGACTATGCCGGCGTGGACGTGACCGGCAAGACCGTGGTCATCCTGGTCAACGACCCGGGCTTTGCCACCGGCGATGACAGCCTGTTCAACGGTCGGGCGATGACCTACTACGGTCGCTGGACCTACAAGTACGAGGAAGCCGCACGCCAGGGCGCGGCCGGGGCGCTCATCGTGCACGACACCGAGCCGGCTTCCTATCCGTGGGAGGTGGTCACCAACTCCTGGTCGCAGGCCCAGTTCGAGCTGGGCGACAACGGCGACGAGGCGCTGATGGCGATCGAGGGCTGGATCACGCTGGACGGGGCGCGCGACCTGTTCACGCGTAGCGGCGAGGACTTCGATGCGCTGATGAACGACGCCAGGGCACCGGGTTTCGAAGGCGTGGCGCTGGGCACGACGGTCTCGGCAAGCGTGCGCCAGAGCGTGCGCACCGGGGTGTCGTACAACGTGCTCGGCGTGATCCCCGGCAGCGAACGGCCCGACGAGGCGGTGATCTACCTCGGCCATTGGGACCATCTGGGCCGCAACCTCGCCCTGCCGGGCTCGGCCGGCATCTACAACGGCGCGGTCGACAACGCGTCGGGCATTGCCGGACTGCTCGAGCTCGCGCGGCTGCACCGGGAGGGCGGCCGGCCGGAGCGCAGCGTGCTGTTTCTGGCGGTGACGCTGGAGGAATACGGCCTGCTGGGCTCGCGCTACTACGCCAACAATCCCGTCTTCGCGCCCGAAGACACGGTCGCGGCGATCAACATGGATGCCATGAGCCTGGTCGGGCCGACGCACGATGTGGTCGTGGTCGGCTATGGCTCTTCGGAACTCGAGCCGCTGCTGGAACAGGCCGTGGTCGAGCAGGGCCGACGCATGGTGCCCGAACCGTCACCCGAAGCCGGATTCTACTACCGCTCCGATCATTTCAACTTCGCCCGCGCCGGCATTCCGGCGCTGTACGCCAAGGGCGGGGTGGAGCACCGCGAACTGGGGCGCGACTACGGGCTGTCGGTGGAGCGCGACTATCGCGACCGCCGCTACCACAAGCCGGCCGACGAATTCGATCCCGAGTGGGATCTGACCGGCGTGGCCGAAGACCTGGAGCTGCTGTACCGCGTGGGCCGCGGCCTGGCGGATGGCGAGGGCTGGCCCAACTGGTACCCGGGCAACGAGTTCCGCGCCATTCGCGATCGCCAGCGACCCTAAGCGTTGCCGACGTCGCGATCGCGCGGCGAGTGCAGGTACTCGCTCTCCTCGGCCGATTGCATGACCTGGCGGGCGAGTTCCTCGATGCGTTCGCTCGCGCTCATCATGTCGTCTTCGTTGGGCACGTCCTGGGGCTGGTGGGCGTAGAGCCAGTAATGCACGGCGCCGGCGATCAGCCCGTCGGCCAGCGCCCAGGGATCGGCATCGGGGCTGGCGTCGGCCAGCTGGTTGCCGAGCGCGACGACCGCGTCGGCGGCTTCGTCGAACAGGTCCTGGTTGACTTCGTCGAAGTCTTCATCCTCCATTGGCGTATCCCTTGTCCTTGTGCTCGATGGCGGCCCGGGTCAGGCGGGATCCGAGATCGATGACCTCGCGGGCGCGGTGGAATTCGTGGACCATGCACGCGTTCTTGGGGATGCGGACCACCAGGTGCGGCTGGAAGATGGCCAGGTGTTGTCGGGTCAGAGCCGCCTCCATGGTATCCAGCGCGCCCATCATTATCGCGAACAGCCCCGGCCCGGTATCGTCGGGGCCCTTGTCTCCGCCCAGGCCGTCGACGAAGCCCTTGACCTTGTCCCACACGCCGTCTTCTCCGGAATCCTGATCGGCCTGATCGTCTTTTTCCTTGAGCTTGGCCGCTACCGGTCCGTTGACGTCGGCCACCACGGTCAGATCGGTGATGCAGCGCAGCGTGGGTGCGACCGGAACCGGGTTGAGCAATCCCCCGTCCACCAGCGTGCGATCGCGGTAGCGGTGAGGCGTGAAAATGCCCGGAATCGCGATCGAGGCGCGAATGGCATCGAACAGCCGCCCGCGGTCCAGCCAGACCTCGCGTCCCTGGTCGATGTCGACCGCCACGGCGGTAAAGTCGATGTTCAGATCCTCGATATCGAGATCGCCGACCAGCTCCTCGAGCTTGCCGATGATCTTGCGGCCTTTCATCAGGCCACCCCCGGCAAAGCTCCAGTCGACCAGCGACAGCACGTCGGACTGTTTGAGGCTGCACACCCAGTCTTCGTAGGCCTGCAGTTCGCCGGCGGCGTGGATGCCGCCGACCAGCGCGCCCATGCTGCTGCCCGCGATGGCCTCGATTTCTGCCCCGGCTTTCTCCAGCGTCCGAATGACGCCGATATGCGCAAGCCCGCGCGCCCCGCCGGAGCCAAGTACCAGCGAGACCGTTTTGCCGGACAGAGACGTTTCAGTCATGCCCCTATTCTAGGCGTTTGCAGACCTCCGGCGTTAACTCGAGCCTTCGGCCACCATGCCGTGACGCTCTCGCCCCGAAATCCGCTGAATCAGCCTGACCGCATCGTCGCCGATCAGGTACAGAATCGGGATCAGGCCCAGCGTGATGACGGTGGCGAAGATGATGCCGAAAGCGAGCGAGGTCGCCATCGGGATCACGATCTGGGCCTGGAAGCTGGTCTCGAAGAATACGATCGGGGCCAGCCCCAGGAAGGTTGTCATCGAGGTCAAGACGATGGCCCGGAAGCGCGCCCGGGCCGCCTTGATGGCGGCGTCGATGCGACTTTCGCCGTCTCGCCGGTGACGGTTGACGAAGTCGACCAGGATCAGGCTGTCGTTGACCACCACGCCGGCCAGGGCGATGATGCCGAACAGGCTGAGCATGGAGATCGGCATACCCAGTACCCAGTGGCCGAAGATCGCGCCGATCATTCCGAAGGGAATCACCGACATGATCAGCAGCGGCTGCAGGTAGGACTTCAGCGGCACGGCGATCAGGGCATAGATCAGAAACAGCGCAAAAGCCGTACCCCAGAGCAGGTCACGCTGGACTTCCTGCTGGCTGCGGGTGGAGCCGGCCAGGCGGTAGCGTACGTCCGGGTAGCCGGAAAGAATCTCGGGCAGGTGCACTTCGCGCAAGTCGCTGGAAATACGGCCGGGCTCTGCCAGATCCTTGTCGATCCGGGCGGAGACGCTGATCGAGCGTTCGCGGTCGTAGCGGCGGATCAGAGACGGGCTGGAGCCGACCGTCACGTCAGCCACGGTGCTGAACGGTACGGCGTCTCCGGCCGGGGTGCGGATACGCATGCTTTCCAGATAGCCCTCCGAGGAACGCTGCTCGCGCGGATAGCGCACCATCACGCGGACATCGTCCTGGCCGCGCTGAATGCGCTGGACCTCCTCGCCGAAGAAGGCCTGGCGGACCTGGCGGGCAAGATCCTGCTGGCTCAGGCCCAGACTCTCGGCCTCGGGACGAATCTCCAGCTGCAGCTCGCGGGTGCCGCCGTCAAACGAGTTGCGGATGTCGAAGGTGCCGTTGTAGCTGCGAATCTGCGCTTCCAGTTCGGCGGCGGCTGATTCCAGCTGGGCCAGATCGCGTCCGACCAGCTGGAAGCTCAGGTCCGGTCCGTCTCCGCCGGGTCCGCCGGCACCGCCGATGCGCATGGCGCGAACGCCGGGGAGTTGGCCGACCTCCTCGCGCCAGATGCGTTCGAGTTCGCGCGTGCTGACCCGGTTTTCCTCGTCGCGGGTCAGCTCGACCAGCATGCCGCCGGTGGTGTCGGATCCCGACCACGAGAAGACCGTGCGCACCACCGGCTTGGAGAACCCGCGCTCGGCCTGGATCTTGGCGTCGGCCGCTGCCAGCGCTTCGGCCAGCAGGTCGAGGTTGGCATGGGTGGACTCGGCCGGCGTACCCTCGTTCATCTCCAGGTCGACCTGCATGAAATCGCCGGCCAGGTCGGGGAAGAACACGACCCGGACCAGACCGCCTGCGATCAGTCCAAACGAGAGGATCAGCACGGAGATGAAGCCGGCCAGCGCAAGGTAGCGGTTGCGCAGCAGCACCTTGAGCGAGGGCAGGTAGATGCTGTCGACCAGCCGGTACAGGCCGTCGGAAAAGCCGCGCTGCAGGCGGATCATCCGGTTGGTCGTGTCGGCCTCGTATTTGCGCACCTTCATGTGGGCCAGGTGGGCGGGAAGAATCAGCTTGGATTCGATCAGCGACATGATCAGGCACAGCACCACCACCCAGCCGATAGCGGCAAAGAACTGCCCCTGCACGCCGGAGACCAGCAGGATGGGGGCGAACGCCGCAATCGTGGTCAGCACGCCGAAGGTGGCCGGAACGGCGACCTTGTAGACGCCGTTGACGACGTTGTCGACCGAATGTCCCTTGGCCCTGATCTCGGTGTAGGCCGACTCGCCCATGACGATGGCGTCGTCGACCACGATCCCCAGCACCACCAGGAAGCCGAACAGGCTGATCATGTTGATCGTGACGCCGACAACCGGCAGCAGCCACATTGCGCCCATGAAGGCCACCAGCAGCCCGACCATGACCCAGAAAGCCAGCTTGAGGCGCAGGAACAGGGTCAGGATCAGAAACACCAGCAGCGCGCCGGCGGCGAGGTTCTTGCCCATCATCTCGATGCGCCCGCGCAGCAGGTAGGAGATGTCGGCCCAGTGATCGATGCTGATGCCGGCCGGCAGATCTGCCTGGGCCTGGTCGATGTAGTTGCGGACCTCGCTGGCGACGGCCAGGGCGTCCTGGTCGCCGACGCTCATGACCCGAATGGCGATGGCCGGCTGGCCGTTGTGGCGGGCATAGAAATCGCGCTCGACGAAGCCGTCGCGGATCTCGGCAATGTCGCGCACCTGCACCCGACTGCCGTCGGCATTGGTGCGGACCACGATGTCCTCGAAGTCGGCGGCGACGTAGGCCTGGCCGACGGTGCGCACCAGCACGTCGCCGCCGGAGGTCTCGATGCGACCGCCGGGCAGATCCAGCGACGAGCGTCGAATGGCCTGGGCGACCTCGCCGAGGGTCAGGTTGTATTCGCGCAGGGTTTCCTCGCGGACCTCGATGCCGATCTCGTAGGGTCTCGCGCCGGTCAGTTCCGCGCGGGTCACCGAGGGCAGGGCGGTGATGTCGTCGCGCATCTGCCGGGCGGCTTCCTTGAGCGTGCGCTCCGGCACCGAGCCGAACACCGAGACCCAGATGACGTTCTGACTCCAGGTGGCACGCTGGTAACTGGGACGCTCGGTCTCGGCGGGAAAAGTGGCAATGGCATCGACGCGACCCTTGATCGTGTCGAGCACTTCGAGCACGTCGTAGCCGGCCTCGACCTCAATCGTGATCGTGCCGCGCCCCTCGCGCGCCGTCGCGATGATCTCGCGGATGCCGTCCAGGTCCTGAATGGCCTCCTCGACCTTGATCAACACCCCCTGCTCGACGTCGCGTGGGGTGCCGCCGCGGTAGGGCACGGTGACGGTCACGTAGCTGGTTTCTATCCTGGGGGTGATTTCCTTGCTGATGGTGACGGCGGAATAGGCGCCGCCGGCGATCAGGCAGATCATGAGCAGGTTGGCCGCGACCGGATTGTGCGCAAACCAGGCGATGATCTGGCCGTACCAGTTGCGCTCCATCGTCATGGGCTATCTCCTGTACTGGCCGATTCCGATGATCCCCTGATCCGCAGCGGCAGTCCGGGAATGGGTACCTGAATGGCGGTCGTGATGACCCGGTCACCGGGCTTGAGGGCATTGCGAACGTAGGCTGTTTCCGGCGTCGTCCGCAGGACCTCCACGTTGCGAATCTCGAGTTCGTCGTCGGCGTTGGCCAGGTAGACGCTGCTGCCGTCGCGCAGCGCGCCGCGCGGCAGCTGGATCAGGTCGGCGGCGCTGAGGCCGCGAATCTCTGCCTGGACGAAAGTGCCCATCGCCAGCGGCGTTTCCCGCGAGGCTTCGAGCAAGCCGTACGGGTCCCGAATTTCGGCGACCGCGTAAACCAGCCGGGTGGCTTCATCGACCACGCCTTCGGTGCGAACAATCTGCGCTTCCCATTCGGCAGGCCGACCGCCGACGCGACCGCGCAGGGTGACCGGTACCGGTTCCGTGGCGACGGTCTCGCCCGGCGCCGGCAGATTGAGGAAAGCCATGTCCTGGTCCGACAGCGGCAGTCGAACCTCGGCCACATCGACGGCAAAGACCACGGCCAGTGGGGTGCCGGTGGTCACGAACTGCCCCAGGTCTACCTGGCGCGCCCGAACCAGGCCGTCGAAGGGCAGCCTAATACTGGTGCGCTCCAGATTACGGCGAGCGCGCAAAACGCCGGCCTCGGCGGCCTGGACGGCGGCCCGGGCGCCGGCGACCTGCGGCAGCCGCAGGACCAGTTCAGCCGGCTCGCGGTCGCTGCCGTGCAGGCGCTGCCAGTCGAGTCGGGCCTGCTCGGAGCGCGCGCTTTCATCGGCCAGTCGGGACTGGGCCGAGGCCAGTTCGGCTTCGGCCTGCAGCAGGGCCGCTTCGTAGTCGCTGGGATCGATCCTGGCCAGGGTGTCGCCGGCGCGGAAGAAGCCGCCGGCGGTGAAGTTCTCCGCGACATCGACCACACGGCCGCTGACTTCCGCGGCGATCGTCGTTTCAGTGCGCGGCTGGACGGCGCCCTGCGCCTCAACGGAAAAATGGCCGCCGCTGCTTTCGGCGGCGATGACGTCGACCATCATGGCGGTCACGGTCGGTTCGCGCTCGGGTGGCGCCGGCCGGCTGCGGGCCAGCATCACCACTGCGGCGACGGCCAGGGCGATCATCAGCGCGCCGGGCAGGACGATTTTCAACAGTACTTTCACAAAAAGCCTCGATC
>JAWLFD010000109.1:0-7931 GCA_041685745.1 Wenzhouxiangella sp. | reverse complement strand
GGTTGCGCTGGCAGCAAGCGCTGCCCGAATGTCGGTCACATGGAGCCCGGCCGAAGCCGTCAGCTCATGCGTCGGGCTTTGCTGGAACGAGTATTCATAACCTAGCTGGTAGATATCGAAATCCAGGCTGCCTCGCACCTCCGCGCCGATCGCAAAAGTCTCGTCGCCCCAGGCAATGTCCCGATCAAAGGTCGCCGTGCGAGCACGTGAATCGCTGAACCAGCTGGCTCTGAGCTTGTGCTTGTCCTTGAAACGCCAGGCCGCGTCGATGCGAAAGCGCGCGGCGTCTTCAAAACCGAATCCCCGTTTCCAGTCGATCTCGGTGCCCGTTTGCGTCTCGCCATCAAGGCGCACGCTCGGGTCGATATCCAGGATGAAGGTGCCCAGCGAGAGCTGGAACGGATCGGCCAGCAGATCCGGCGCGGTATCGGACCGGCTCGGCGAAGCAAGCAAGACGGTCAGACAAGCCCCCATCACGCAGGTCTTGCCGAAACCAAGCCCCTGATCGAAAAAATTCATCTTTGATTTCTCCTGAAGCGTTCCCGCCGGCGGCCCGCAAACCGTCGGGCCGCCAACCGGCCTACTCCGGTTCGGGCGGCTGCAGCAACCCCTGCGCCTCGACCAGGCGATAGGCGATGTAGTACTTGTAGATATTGGCGACGTATTGCACCGTCTCGCGTCCGATCTTTTCGGCGGCGACATGCTCGACGTTGTTGAACCAGCGATTGGGGTCCAGGCCGCGCTCGGCCGCGGTACGGCGAAATGTCCGGATGCGCCCCGGACCGGCGTTGTAGGACGCCAGTGCCAGCAGCACCCGCTCGTCCGGTTCGATCTCCGGATCATCGAAGAAATTTTCGATCAGGTAGCGCACGTAACGCACGCCGGCCTGGATATTGCCTTCCAGGTCGGTCACGTCGGAAATCCCCATATCGGCCGCCGTGGTCGGCAGTACCTGCATGACCCCGATCGCGCCGACCGGGCTGACCACGCTGTGATCCAGGCGCGATTCCTGGTAGCCCTGCGCCGTGACCATCAGCCAGTCGAGACGATTGTCGGCCGCGTGACGCTGGAACAGTTCGGCCAGTTCGAGCAGCCGATCCCGTTCGCCCCCGGCCGTGGCGTTGGTGACGAAGCTCGTGTTCTGGTAGTAGCGGCGAAACAGGATATTGCCGGTCGCCGTGCCTTTGCGTGTGGTGGCCAGGTAGTCATTGGCCACGGCAAGCAGCTCCGGGCTGCCCTGCCGAACCGCAAAGGCGATATCGTTGCCGTCGCTGAGACTGACTTGTTCGATGACCTGCAGGTCGGGCAGCACCTGCCGCCAGAACGCGGCCAGGTAGCTGTCGGCAAAGGTGTAGTCGACCAGCCCTGCGTTGACCATTTCAAGGACGTCTTCGGTTTCGAAATGATCGGGGGCTTCGATTATTCGGATGGGGGCCAGGCCCTGATCGACGAAGCGCTGGTTGAGACGTTGAAGGTGCTCGAAGTAACTGCTCTGCGGATTGACGAAGATTTCCTGCCCGGCCAGCGCTTCGATGTTCGCCGGTGCCTGGGCCCGGGAATGCGCGACCAGGACTTCGCGCACACCCTGCCCCAGAGGTCGGGTGAAATCCACCCGCGCGGCGCGCTCGGGCGTGACCGTCAGGTTGGCCGCGACAATATCTCCGCGCCCCTCGACAAGCGCGGGAATCAGGCGATCCCGGGTGGTCGGTATGAAAACGACCTCGATCCTGAGGTGGTCCCGATCGAGTTGCTCGTTGAGGACGTCCTCGAAACCCTGCATGATCTCGAAGGCAATCCCGCGCTGCGTGCCACCGTCGATGAAATACAGGGTCCGCCCATACGGCACCAGCACTCGCAGTCGTCTGCGTTCGACGATCTCGTCGAGATCACCGAAAGCCGGAGAGAACTCGGCCAGGGGCAGTTCGTTGACTTGTGCCTGGGCCGACCAGGCCACGGCGGCGTTCATCAGGCAAGCCGTAAGCAACCATTTCCACATGGATCTTGATCTCCATCCGAGTTGCATCCAACCCGCACCGCCAAGGATACGGTCATTCTACGGTACGCATGGTCTGGAATGGCGATCATGCCCGGGACGCCGGTCGCAGCAGCAACCACGCCGTCCAGACCAGCAGCAAGATCGCCAATACCGAAAGAGCGGACGCAGCCGGCGAAGGGTTCAGGGACTGCGGCGGCTGGGGCAATCGGGGCGCCAGGGCACGGGCCTGGGGAAGAATCGGGTACACGTCTTCGGTGCCGGCCGTGACCGCATTGATGCGCTCGACCGTCTGGTCGGTCAGCGGCAACGGCCGCGGATCGAAACTGGCTCCTGGACCCTGGGTCGAAAGCCGGTCCTGGGAAAACGGCGCCGGTCCGGCCAGAACCAGTTGCGTCGCCAGGGTCTCGATGGGCCGGCTGAATGCCGGCGCGGAGATGGCGTCACCCGACTCGGCGATCAGGAACGGCGCCAGGTCGGCCGGCGAAAGACGGGCCGGCTGCAGATAGGGAAACACGATCCGATTGTTGCGCTGGACCCAGCCGTCGACCTCGACCAGCGGCAGACCCCGCTGGATCAACGCCAGGGCAGTCGAATTGCCGATCGGCTGCATCAGGATTGCGACATCCGCACCGCTGTCGACCAGGGCGTCGGCCAGGGTCTCCGGCCTGTCCCCTTCCACCGACACCAGGCTCGCCGACAGCTGCAGCCCGTCGATCAGCGACTGGGCGGCGCGAAAACCACTGGAACCCTCTGGCCCGGCCGCAATCACGTCGGCATCGGCAAGCTGCTCGATCTGCGGATTGAGCGCAAAGGCCTGCAGGTAGCTGGTCCCGACCAGGGCCACGGCCTCGATGCCCGGCCTGAGCGGCGGCTGACCGAGATCGGGATCGATCGAGCCGGGCGCGAAAAAGGCCGGCGCGCTGACCAGCGCCAGTCGGACACTGCCATCCTTGACCGCGCCCAGCGGATCGCCCGAGCGGACCAGGTTCACGTTGCTGGTCGGGAAGGAACGGCGCAACTGCCGCAGCAGGATGCCCGCCTCCCCGTCGGCATTCGCACTGGGCGAAACCGCCAGGCTGACGGCCTGTCGGTCGCGCTTGCCGGCCTCGCCATCGATCAAGCCAAGTCGAATCAACTCATCGCGTACCACACCCCTGGGATCTTCTCCGCGTATCGTGACCCGTCGAACCAGTGCCCGCATCTGTTCGTCGCTGATCGCGCCGGCCAGTCGATCCATGACCCCCTCCAGGGCAGGGAAGCGCTGCAGCGCAGCCTGGCGATAGAGCAGCGCGGCATCATGCCGGGGGAAGAACGCAAGATCATCCTCGAGCCTTAGAAGATCAAACATTGGAATCTGCGGGTCGACCGAACGCACCAGCGCCACATCGATATCGCCATCCAGCAGCCGGTCGTAAAGCTCTACCCTGTCGCGCAGCCCGACCTCGATGATCCGATCAAACTCGATCCCGTAACGCAGGCTCAGCGGCGCAAGTCCATCGACCGGGCGGCGCCGCAACTCGGTGTCGACCCCGACTGTCAGGCGACCGGAATGCCCCGCCAGATCGGAATAACTCCCAATCCGAAGCGACCGGGCACGATCGCGAAGCATCACCAGTTCGGGACTGTTTTCGAAGCCCAGCGGCTGGCTCCAGCCCAGACCCAGCGACGAATAGCGCTCGCGCAGCAGCTGCAGCGACGAATCCGGATCGGCGTCAGCCGCCGGCGCCAGGCCCAGCAGCGCAAGCCCCGAGCCGGTGGATTCCGGATAGATATCGACCTCTCCGCGCTTGAGAGCCTCCAGCGTGAGCCGACTGTTCCCCAGCCCGATCCGCCGCTGGACCGGAATCCCTGCCGCTTCGGACAGTTCCGCGACCAGCTCGCCTACGATCCGGTCTTCCGGCGACTGCTTGCCGCCGACCTGCAGGGGTTCGCCATCACCGCAACCGGCGAGAATGGCGATCACGACCAGGCCGGGCAGGATGATTCGCAAACCGCTCACCGGGCTCTCCTTTCGCTGTCCTGTTCGAGTCCGCCGCGCTCGCTTCGAATCGCCCTGAGAAAACCCACCACCTGCAGCAGCAAGACCACCGAAAAGGGAATGGCGCCGGTCACCGCCATGGCCTTGGCGACCTCGACCGAACCGCTGAACAGGGTCGCGACCGTGAGCACGGCCACCAGGCTTCCCCAGACCAGCTTGTATGGCAGCGGCGGATCGAGCTTGCCGTCGCTGGTCATCATCGACAGCACGAAGCTGCCCGAATCCGCAGAAGTCACCAGGAAGATGAAAATCAGGAACAGGGCGATGAAGCCCAGCAGCTGGCCCAACGGAAAGAAGTCCAGGAAAACGAAGAATGCCCGACTGACATCCTGGGAGACCAGTTCGGCGATTCCACCGCCGCCGAACAGTTCGATGAACACCCCGGCTCCACCCAGTACGGCGAACCAGAAGATCGAGAACAGCGTCGGCACGATGATCACGCCGGCACAAAACTCGCGTATGGTTCGCCCCCGGCTGATGCGGGCAATGAAGATGCCCACGAACGGCCCCCAGGCAAGCCACCAGATCATGTAGGTCAGGGTCCAGCCCGCCGTCCAGTCCTGGAGACCCTCGAACGGCAGGAGCTGGAAGGCGAGTCCGGGCAACTCGGTGAAATAGCTGCCGATCGAATCGACCAGCGTTTCGAAAATGAACGAGGTCGGCCCGAATACGGCGATGTAGAGCACCATCACCACGGCCACCACCATGTTGATATTGGACAGCAACTTGATGCCGCGATCGACGCCGACCGCGGTGGACGTCATGTAGGTGCCGTACATCACCGCCATGATCGCCAGAGACATGCCAAAGCTCAGCGGCGTACCGACCAGCTCACCCAGTCCCGCGCGAATCTGCAACGTCCCCATGGTCAGAGAGCCGGCCAGCCCGAAAACCACGGCGAACACGCCCAGAATGTTGGCGAGTTGCCCCAGCCGCTGGCCCCCGATGCCGGGAAACAGCGACTCGATCGGCGTTGAAATCAACGGTTTCTTGTTCTTGCGGAAGGTGAAATAGGCAATCACCATCGCGCAGATGCCGTAGATCGACCAGGCATGCAGGCCCCAATGCAGGTTGGTCAGCGCAAAGGCGGCCCGGGCAGCTGCCGCGGTCTCGCCCGGCATGCCCGGCGGCTCGCGGAAATGATAAAGCGGTTCGGCCACCCCCCAGAAGATCAGGCCGGCGCCCATACCGCCGGCGAAAAGCATCGCGATCCAGGAAACGGTCGAGAACTCGGGTTCTTCGTCGTCCGCGCCCAGCTTGACCCGGCCATAGGGTCCGAGCGCGAGAAAACCGGCCAGGATCAGGAAACCGGTGCTGATCAGGAGCCAGTACCAACCGATGCTGGTCAGCATGAAGGTCGTAAACCCCAGCGAGGTCCCGCTCATGCCCTCAGGATCGATCAAGCCCCAGGCACCGAAAGCGGCGACCAGGATCAGCGAGACCCCGAACACACGGTTCGAGGCAACGACCTCAAACAATTGGCCCGCAGACTTCATGGTCGGCGGGTACCGATCGCTCGGTTGGCGCGAACGCAGGGCATGGGCTAGGGAAACCGCTCGAAGATCCTGGCGACGGCCTGATCGATCGCCTGCGCCGCATCGCGCCGCGTCCTTTCGCTGATCTCGTTGCGGGCATTGCCCTCCCAGACCATCACATTGTTCGATGAATCGATCAGATCGATCGTCAGCGTGCCCTCGGTGTACTGCTGGACTTCGGTGCGCACCGAGTAGCCCGGCCAGGCGGTATAGAACCCGTAGCGATAGTCCCAGTAGGAAGGCCCGATGAACGGGTCGGCCACCTCGCGCGTGCGGATGCGCTCATCGAGGTGAGTGTAGGCGTTGACCAGCAGATCGGCCTGCTCGGCATCGTCGACATACTCGAATCCCTGCAGCTCCATTTCACGACGGATGGAGAAGATCAGCTGTTGCGAGATCAGGCTGGCATACCCGCCGCGGTCGGTCCCCAGCGGATCCACGAAGGCAAAGCTGGAGTAGCCGGAGAAGTCCACGTTGGGCGCGCTCATGGTTTCGATACGCGGAGAGCTGGCGCAGGCGGTCAGCAGCAGCGCGGCCAGAACGAAGAAAATGAGTTTTCTCATGGTTGTCTACCTGGGTGGGAGGATGGACGAATCATAGCGCGACGGCCTCAAGGCGCATCAACAGGTTGTTTGCCTCGTCAAGCACCTCGAGGTGCTGACCGATCACCCTGACATGCTCGGCAACACTCAGCGTCTGGACAAAAGCCTCGGCCTGGTCCATGCCGTGGACACACATTCTGCGGGTCGTGACCAGGTCGGAAAACTCGATGCTGCCACCCGTCGAGCGATAGCGACCGCTCAGCCGATTGCAGCCGTCCGAGCCGCCCACCTCACCGGTCTCGCGAAAGACAAGGTGGGGTTCGCGCTGGTTCGGGAACCGCTCGACGCCGGAGTCGCCCAGCAGCACCAGCCGCCAGTAGGTGTTCTCCAGGCTCGCGGCGTGGGCCCGGGGCGGACAATCCTGGCCAGGCCAGACGCCGATGAATCGCTCCGGCACCAGCGTCATCACCTGATCGGGACCTTCAGCCGAAGGTCGTTGCTCGATCCGGCCTTCCAGGCTCACCTTCAGCTCTTCGCCAGGTTCTTCCCGGGCCTCCAGGTAGGCCTCTTCGAGCGCGCGGTTGTCCTCTTCGGCGGCCACCGCCAGATCAAGCCCGGTCAGGCACTCCCGAAAACGCCCGGCACCGGCCAGATAGCGAAACTTTCCCCCCATGAGCAGGCGCGGCTCCGGCAGCGCAAGCTGCGGCTTGCGCTCCAGGGTGTAGTTCAGTTCGGAATCAATGCGTGCGCCATCGCGGTCGAGCATCTCCAGGGCATTCGGCCCCTCGATGGCGAATCGCAGCGGCGCTTCGCGCCCGCCGTGCAGCGAAAGCTGCTTTCGATCCGACGAAACCAGGTAACGCCCGATGTCGTCGAAGGTACCGTTATCGCGCGCCAGATGGGTCTCACGCAGGAAGTACACCCCGTTTTCCAGCAGATGGATCTGCGTCTCGACCCCGGGACCGGCGGAGGGCAGCGTCCCCGCGAAAGCCGCCGGAATCGCACCGAGCAGCTGGTCAGGGCGTCGAGCAACCCGACGCATCCGCACCGACGCCGTTGCCGGAAAGCCCCGGGTCAGGACCTGGTGAACCGTGTCGCTGGCAAACAGCAATTCCTGGCCGTCGTACAGGCGCGCGGCAACCCGGTAGGTATGGCGTGGATCGATCTGCGCCGGATCGTATTCGATGCTGAAATCGTACGGCGGCTGGCCCGCCGGCTCGACGACCATCTCACCGACACGCTCGGCGGCAACGTCTTGCCGGCTGATGTCTTCGAGCACGACCTCCAGCCGGGCGTTGGGCGGTGCCGCGATCCGCTCGACGTAAAAAACCTGTCCACTGACTTCAGCCATTTCGTTATCGCCCTGAGTCGTTTGGCCGGCGCAACCAGCCAAAGCCAGCAACAAAAGCACCAAGAAAGTTTTCAATCGTTTGAGCATGGATTTTCCTCGTCAAGCGCCCTTCAACCGCTGGCATCGCTTTGTGGCTCGAAGTCGACCGAGCCTTCCGGCGGATAGTCCAGCGTGTCGCGCATTTTCTTGCGGGTCTGTACATCGAAGTTCGGGAACGGCAGTTCATTGCCCTGGCGCAGTTTGCGCATGATCGCTTCGGCACGCTCTGCGCGCTCCTCGTCCACGCCACCGTCACTGGCCAGGTAGTTGACCATGGACGGGAACGCGAAGCCGGTACCGGATTCCTCGACGATCTCGATCAGGCGCAGAAAGATATCTTCCTGCACGCCGAGGAATTCGTTGAAATCGTTGGTCTTGACGTAGGCAAAGATCTCGATGTCCACGGAATGGTCGCCGAAACCGAGAAACC
>JAWLFD010000108.1:0-7941 GCA_041685745.1 Wenzhouxiangella sp. | reverse complement strand
CCTCACCGACCTCCCGAACCGCACCCTCGTGTATGAGAACTTTGCCCGCATGAAGGCGCTGGCACTCCGACAGAAAAGGCCGCTGAGCCTGCTGCTGATGGATCTGGATCATTTCAAGCAGATCAATGATCGGCATGGACATGACGCCGGAGACCGCGTGCTGCGCAAGGTCGCCGATTTGCTGCGGCAGCGGCTGCGCCAATCCGACCAGGTCTATCGCATGGGCGGCGAGGAATTCCTGGTGCTGATGCCCGATACCAGCCTCGATCAGGCGACCGTGCTGGCCGAAAATCTGCGCGCGCGCCTCGAGACACTGGAATCGCTGTTCAACGGGCAGTCAGCGGCACTGACTGCCAGCATCGGGGTGACCGAGATGACCGCGCCGGAGGAAAGCTTCGATACCCTGCTCCGCCGAGCCGATCAGAACATGTACTGGAGCAAGCGTCACGGACGCAACTGCGTCAGGGCGAGCTGAACTCTCCCCAGGCAGGAGGGGTTGTGAAACCGCGCGCGCCGCAGCCGCGGTGTCCATCGCTCATCGGCGTGGACGGGAACGAGCGCGGCGACAGCGCTCTGAACAGTAACGGACCTCTTCCCAGCAGGTCCGCCACTTCTTGCGCCAGGCGAACGATCGCTGACAGACCGGACAGATTTTGTGCGCCAGATCGGATTTCTTCATGGTCTGGATTGAAGCAGATGCACTGCAGCGTCCGGTGAAATCCGAGCGCCGCGAGGGCGGCTCCTGGCACGGCGTCGCGGAGCGAACGAGAGCGCGCTCGAACCAGACAGGCTGGCGCCGGGTCCGGTCTGGTCGGGCGCTCAGACCAGCTGTCGCGGGATGGCTTCATCCCAGTTGATCGAGCAGACTCGCTTTTCGCCAGCGCCAGTCATCTCATAGGCATCGAGCGTGGCGTGGAGAAGGAACTCGCTGGCCGAGGAGGTGAGAACCGTGCGGGTTACCGTGCGGATACGCCAGTCGCCACGGACCAGACTACGCTCCCAGACCGTTTCGGCGCGCGGCGTGCCGAAATCGTCAGCGGTGGAGGAATAGTGTTCCACGGCGCGCGAGCGGACCTCGAGATCGATGCGGTCAAGACGCATACTGCCACGATCGTCCATCACTTCCAGCGTCGACCGGTCAGCGGCCAGGTCCCGGTGCACGAACCAGTTGTTATCCGGTGCGACCAGGGTGGAAATCGGCGCCGGATGGGTCGCTTCCGGTTCTTCGAAGGGCAACAACTCCTCGTCGCTCTGTCGCGGTGGCCTTTCCGGCAGCGTGAGATGACAGTTCTCGGTGAACACATTCAGCCGTACCGGCTCCGGCGGAGGCCAGGCCAACGGCCAGTAGGATGTCGAAATCGATATTCGCAGGCGATGTCCGCGCGGAAACGCGTGGGCGATCCCGTTCATTTCGACCCGAACCCTGTAGCGCTTGCCCGGCTGCAGCGGTCGCGGATCCTCACTGCCGTAGCGGTGCGTCAGGTTCAACAGGCCGTAGGTGACCCGGGTGGCGCGGTCATCCGGGGCAACGTCCGACAGCCGCACCGCCACCATCGCAACCGCCTGCTCGGTACTGACTTCCAGATCGACGATCGGTGAGCCCATGATTTCGAGGTCGTCGGCAAGCGCTTCGCTCTGAAACACCAGCGCGCCACCGTCTTCCTCGCGCTGGTCATGAGCCAGATCGGGACCGGCCCCGTAAGCACACCATTTGCCGGCGAACAATCCGACCGTCAACGGCGATTGCACCGTATGCTCGAATGGGGTCGGCGCCTCGTTGCCGTCGACCAGAAGATAGCGCGAGAAACGATACTTCCTCTGGCGAAGGTCGGCGCCTGGCCAGGACGTCTCGGCCACCCAGCGCCCCGGACGCGTGGAATAGTGCGTCGTTGGCGCAACGCTGTCCTGCATCCACACCCGCAGCATCGGCTCATCCATGATCCCGGTCTGTGCGTCTTTCAGCCAGTAGTCCCACCAGCGCAGCAGTTCCTGCACAAAGCCGATGGCGGGACCCGGCACACCCAGATGCGGATACATGTGACTCCAGGGGCCAATCAGCCCCTTGCGGGGACACTGAAGATTCCTCATCAGGCGAAAGACGGCGTTCGAGTAACCATCGGTCCAGCCACTGACCGAGTACACCGGACAACGGATCGCCGAGTAGTCCTCGTTGACCGATCCGTGACGCCAGTAGTCATCCCGGCGCTGTCGGCGCAGCCACTTTTTCAGCCACAGGCCGCTGCCCTGCAAGCGTTCAAACCACATTTCGCGCCAGCGCTCGCCTACCAGGTCGGGGTCCGGCGGCAGGCTGTTGTAGGCGAACATCACCGAAGCCCAGGAAATATTGTCGCCGAGCAGACAACCTCCCATATGGTGCACATCGTCGGCATAACGATCGTCGGTGGCACAGACCGCGACCACGGCCTTGAGCTCCGGGGGACGCATCGCAGCAATCTGCAGGGCGTTGAAACCGCCCCAGGAAATACCCATCATGCCGACATCGCCGTTGCACCAGGGCTGCTCGGCCAGCCACTTCAGAACGCTGGTGCCATCGTCGAGCTCGAGCTGCAGGTATTCATCTTCCAGCACCCCTTCCGACTCACCGCTGCCGCGCAGGTCCACACGTATGCACGCATAGCCGTGGGCGGCCATGTATGGATGCATCATCTCGTCGCGCCGGGCCGTTCCGAAACGCTTGCGGTAGGGAATGTATTCCAGAATCGCCGGAACCGGCCGCTCGTGGCGAGGCCGCCAGATGCGCGCGGCCAGGCGAACCCCGTCCGGCATGGGAATCCAGACGTTCGGCTCCTCGATGACTTCTTCGGGCAGATCCGCCGGCTTCACCAGTTCCATGGGGCTTGGTCCTTTGCTGTCGAAACGCCGACTCAGTCGTCGTCGGAATCGATCCGGAAGGGCAGAAATCCCTCTACTTCGGCAAAGCGATCAAGCAACTGCTTCTGGCGATCGGCGCCAAGAAAAACTACCGCGATTTCGTAGCTGTAGCTGTCCTGGAATTTCAGATCGCTCAACCGCATCCCTTCTTCAACCAGGGGTTGTACGAAGGCATCCGGATAGGCCGCCCTGACCCGTTCGATATCTTCCTTCGACGGCACCTTGCGGACTGTACCGTCGCTGATCTCGTCCTTGAACAAACGCATCATGAACTTGCCCGACAACTCATGCTCCCCCTTCCCTTGCGGCATTGCGGGCTCACGTCCCAGCGCGAGGTCGAGGACAACTTTCTGGTTGGTCGCTCCATCGACCATCAGAAACAGCGGCGAGTGCGATTTCGAAATCCGCGAATTGACTTCCAGCAACCTCAGGCTGTCGTCGTCGTGGTTCCAGAAAAACTCGATGTTGAACGTGCCCTGGTCAAAACCGATATGGCGCATGAAGGTTCGAGCCGCCTTGATCATCCGGGCCTGAACTTTCCTGGGGAGCTTGGATGGATACTGGTAGCGCGAAAAGCTCGAATGGTGCTTGCCGGAGCGAAGCGAATCGATCGCACCGAACACCTGAATCTCGCCATGCCAGCAATAGCCCTCCACGGTGGCCTGGAAACCCGACGAAATGATCTCCTCGGCAATGCAGTGATAGCCATCGACCTCGGCGACTTCGTCCGGCGGATTCACCAATTCGAGAAATTCATTGAACGGCTTTCCAAACAAGCCGATCTTTTCGCGAATTTCAGGAATATGCTCGCGCAGCGCGTCCGGCCCGTCGATGTAGAACCCCAGGAACGAGGAGTGCGACTTGACCGGTTTCAGCCAGAACGGATACTCGATTCGCACGTCGGCTGCCGGATCGTCGGCAAAGGGATTGATCGCCTGGAAATTCGGTACCAGATCGGGCAGCACCTTTTTTTGCTCCAGGCGTGACCAGTACTTGTGCTCGCAGCGGGCCACGGCTTCCAGCGGAGGCGCTGGCAGACCGGCGTCATGCGCGATGACGGGTACGTAAGCCGTGGTCGGAAAGTCCCAGTACCCCATGATTGCATCCGGGCCGCCGTCCACTTCGGCGAACCGTTTTTTGGCCTGCTTCCGAGCATCGCTGAGGCTGACATATGCCCCGCCATCGGCGTCGACGACCTCGCCCAGACCGAACAGCGAATGAAACCGATATGTCTCATCGCTGCCGGCGTCTGCGTCGATCGTCCTGAGCAATTCATGATTGAAATCATCAAGCCCCATGACAAAAATGTTTTTCATTGCGGCTTCTTCTCCTCGTCCTGCGACCCCGTTGAGCCTGGCGGCCGTCGGCTCTCGGTTCCGCCGATCCGGGGCGACCGGCTCCACTTGCAAACAAGGGCCGACAAACGGAGCTTGCCGGCCCTTTTCACTGCACTACCTTAGAACCGGTTTTTTTCAGGTCAGCACGAACGTGACTCGCATGATCACCCGGTAGTTGACGATATTGCCGTTCTCGACAACGACCTTTTGCTCGGCAATCCAGGCACCCTTGACGTTTTTCAGCGATTCTTCGGCGCGCTTGATGCCGCTCTGGATCGCATCTTCAAAGCTGGTTCTGGATTCCGAGGAAATCTCGATGGTTTTTGCAACGCTCATGATTGACTCCTTGATTCTTGGGCCAGCAACTTGCTTGACCATTTCAAGCTAACAGAGCCCCATCCGTGCTGCAGGAAAAGAGCCGAAATCAGCCATGATCTTTCTTTCGAACAACCGGCACGGAATTACTCCCTCCGCAGCCTGAACGGCACGGCGGTAGCGCGGTCTCAAGAAGAATGATCGCCAGCAAGGGACGACTCTTTCATGCCGCCGGGATGGACAGTTCGGAAATTCAGGAGCCTTTTGCCGAGTTCGGCGAATCGCGGCTGAATCCCTTCGACGCTCTGGCCGTGGACGGTGGCGTGCGGCGGCAGCACCAAGTCCGAGGAGGACCCGACCCATGAATGACGCAAAAACCCGATCCGGATCCAAAAAAGCCACCCTGTACCGCATGGTGACCGACGAGCACATCTGCCCGTTCGGGCTGAAAAGCAAGGCCCTGCTGGAGCGCGAAGGCTGGGCGGTCGAAGACCACTGGCTGGCCACGCGTGAACAAACAGATGCGTTCAAGGCAAAGCACGACGTCGAAACCACGCCCCAAACCTTCATCGACGGCGAGCGCATCGGCGGCTACGACGAACTGCTGGAGCATTTCGGAAAGGACGTTCCCGATCCGGAAGAAACCAGCTACCGTCCCATCATCGCGATCTTCAGCACGGCGCTGCTGATCGCCCTGGCCATCAGCTGGGCGGCCAGCAATGCGCTGTTCAGCCTCCGAACCGTCGAGTGGTTCGTCGCCACCGCCATGTGTCTGCTCGGCCTGCAGAAGCTCAAGGATCTGGAGAGCTTCAGCAACATGTTTCTCAACTACGATCTGCTGGCCCAGCGCAAGGTCGGCTACAGCTACATCTATCCCTTCGCCGAAACCGGCGCAGGCATTCTGATGATCGCCGGCGCGCTGATCTGGCTGGCCGCCCCGGTGGCGCTGTTCATCGGCACCATCGGCGCGGTTTCGGTGTTCAAGGCCGTCTACATCGACCGGCGCGAGCTCAAGTGCGCCTGCGCCGGCGGCGACTCCAACGTGCCGCTGGGTTTCGTCTCGCTGACCGAAAACCTGATCATGATCCTGATGGGCATCTGGATGCCGCTGCGGATGTACGTGCTGCAGTTTTGATAAACCGGAACGCCGCCGCTCAGCCCAGCTGCTTGAGCAGCGCCCGGCAGAATGCCGGCAGGTCGTCCGGCACCCGGCTGGAGATCAGGTGGCCGTCGACAACCACCTCTTCGTCCGCCCACTCGCCGCCGGCGTTGACCATGTCGTCGCGGATCGAGGGGAACGAAGTGACGCGGCGACCGCGGATGATGTCGGCCGAAACCGCCATCCAGCCGGCGTGGCAGATCCAGGCCACCGGCTTTTCGCGCGCGCTCAGGGAGCGCACCAAAGCCACCATCGCCTCGTTTCTGCGCATCTTGTCCGGCGCCATCCCGCCCGGAATGACGACCGCATCGAAGCCATCGGCGCTGACGTCGGCCGCATCGGCGTCCGGCGTGACCGCGTAGCCCTTGCCGGAGTGGTAGACACTCTCGCCGCCGCCGAGCACGCTGACCTTGAAGCCGGCCTCGATCAGGCGCAGGCGCGGGTAATGGAGTTCCAGTTCCTGATAGCCGTTTTCGACCAGGATGGCGATGTGCTTTTCGCTGGCGTTCATGTCGTTCCACCTCGATTTGAAGTCCGCCTCCAGTATGAAGAACCGGCTGCGGGCTCGCCGAAATCAGGCGCGAATCCGGCAAAAGTGGACGTCAGTCTCTCACCGCACCCGATGCCAGCGGGTCTGGCGCCCGGCCAGGTAGATCACCTGTTCACCGTCGAACACGGCGGTCTGCTCGAGCTTGATGTTGACCAGCTGACCGTCCCACTCGGGCACCTCGGTCTTGATGCTGCCCTCGATGGCGTAGGCGGTGTTGGCGTGCAGCGGCCAGTCGCCGGTGCCGGGCACCTCGGCGGGCAGGTCCCACATGCCGATGGTCGGGCCCGGGCCGTGGCCGAAATAGCCGATCGGATGGGTGTAGATATTGAACGACCAGGGCTCGTCGTCCATGCGCTGCTGGGCCCGGGCGAGGATCTCGTTGCCGGTCCGACCGGTGACAAACTGTTCTGTGAGCAGGTCCTGCCAGCGGTTGCCCCGGGCCAGCGCGTCTTTCAGTCCCTGCGGCACATCGGCCTCGCCGGGCTTGAGGACGTAAGCCATCTCCTGGGTGTCGGTACACAGCTTGAAATAGCAGATGCCGACATCGGTATGCAGCACGTCACCGGGCTGGATCACGCCGCTGATGCCGCAAAACGGCGTGTCTTCATCGCATTCCACGCCCGGGCGCTGCAGGTTGACGTAGGGCATGAACCAGATCGGCAGGCCCAGCGCCTCGAAGCGCTGGCGCAGGAACCAGGCGACATCGTCGGTGGTGGTGACCCCGGGCGTGATGGCGCGGCTGGAAAAGCCCTCGGCGATGACGCCGCGGGCGATCGACACAACGTGCGGGTAAACCGCCAGCTCCTGCTCGCTGCGCGTCTCCAGCCAGCGGATAACCAGGTCTTCGGCCGGCACCAGGCGGTCCTCGAAACCCGCCGGCAGCGCCGCGACGAGCTTCTGGTGCAGGCCGTGGGTGAGACCGTCGGCTTCCGGCCAGGTGGCAGACACGTTGATGCCGATGCGGGCCGGGTCGCGCTCGCCGATCAGCTCGCCCAGGGCGGCCCACTGGGCGTCCAGCGAGCCGCCCGACCAGGCTTCCTCGTAGGGCTCGCCCAGCGGATAGCGGTTGACCGTCAGGCGATCGACGCCGCCGTCTTCCTGGCGGTGGAAAACCAGCATGGTCGTGCGCCGGGCGGCGAAGCTCGGCTGCGGGACGAGGGTGAAGTAGACCGGATCTTCGGCGTACTCGCGGTTGAGCACCAGCCACATGTCCAGGTCGGCCTCGGCCATCAACTCGGGCAGCAGGTTTTCCAGCCGGTCGGTCAGCAAGCGGTTTTCCGGCTCGACGCGCGCGCGGGAATCGACGATCGCATGGGCTGCCGGCGCCACCTCGATGCCCTGTTCCGGGGCGGCCGCGGCCGGGGCGGCAAACAGCGCGACAGACGCGCAGCAGACGGTGATGGTGATCGCCTGGATTCGAGCGAACATGAGCATTCTCCTTGAAAAGGTTGGCGACAAATGACAGCTTGCTAGTCTAATCGGCCGCGCGGCTGATTGGGCCCGGCGCGCGGGCGCCCTATCGGTGACCGGAGAGGAACAATGCGCCAATCTCGTCGAGATCGACATTGCCGCCGGTGATGATGATACCCACGCGCTGTGCCCGGACATCAACCGCCCCTTCGAGAACGGCCGCCAGCGGCACCGCGCAGGACGGCTCGATGACGATCTTCATCCGCTCCCAGACCTGG
>JAWLFD010000107.1:0-7947 GCA_041685745.1 Wenzhouxiangella sp. | reverse complement strand
CCGCCCTCGGCCAGGGCCTCGCCGGGTCGATGCAGGTGGCGCAGGTTGATCAGGGCCGCGCCGATGCAGCCGGCCAGCAGCGCGACGATCAGGGCCGAGGTGCCGAGCGCGTCGTGGGTGGTGAACGAAATCCCCAGCACCAGCAGCAGCGGAATCATCGACAGGGCCGGATGGGGCAGCTGGTCGCGCCCGGATTCCGGGTCATCGGAGCGCGACTCGAAGACCTCGCCGCGCTCAACCGCGCGCCTGAGCATCCAGCGCAGCCAGAGATAACCGGTCGAGGCCATGAAGATCGCCACCACCAGGCTGGCCTGCCAGGCCGCCAGCGGGCTGGTACCGAGAAATTCAATCGGAATCCAGTTCTGGATTTCCGGCGAGCCGGCCGAGGTCATGGTGAAGGTGACCGACCCGAACGCCAGCGTGGCCGGAATGAATCGCCGCGGCAGGTTGGCGCCGCGAAACAGCGCCAGGGCCATCGGATAGACCGAAAACGCGACCACGAACAGGCTGACGCCGCCGTAGGTCAGGACCGCGCAGGCCAGGACCACCGCCAGCGCCGCCTGGCTGGTGCCCAGGCGCGTGATGATCCAGCGCGAGACGCTGTCGGCCCCGCCGGATGATTCCATCAGCTTGCCGAACAGCGAGCCGAGCAGAAAGACGAAAAACCACGAGGCGATGAAGCCGGTGAACCCGTTCATGTACTGGGTGATCAGGTTGATCCCGTCCTCGCCGGCCAGCGGCGGCAGCAACGGCACCCCGGCGGTCAGGGCCACGATCAGCGCGCACAGCGGCGTGGCCACGAACAGGCTCATGCCGCGCATGGTCAGCGCGATGAGCAGGGCGAGGCCGCCGAGCAGGCCGATCAGGCTGAGGGTCATGGCAATTCCGACCTTATCGAGAACGACGTGCATGGTCGCCCCGCCGCTCCGGGTGCGGAACTGTACCAAGGTACAAGTTACAGCCCGAGGCGCCTGATCCAAGCTGTGTCGCCTGGGGAGAGACCCGACAACAATTCAACGCAAGGGATAACGACTGATGAAGACTGCCTATCGATCTGCCCTGAGCCTGGCCATTGCGCTGGCGCTGACCGCCACCGTGTCGGCCCAGGATACGGATACCGAAGAGGAGCGCGGCGAATCAATCGAGACGGCCGAGATGGACACCATCCGGGTCACGGCCCGGCGTCGCGAGGAAAGCGAACTGGACGTGCCGATCTCGATCACCGCGCTGAGCGGGGAAGCGCTGGGCGACGTCGGTGCCCAGGACATCACCTACCTGCAGCAGGCCGTCCCGAACACCACGCTGGAAGTCTCGCGCGGTACCAGCAACACCTTGACTGCGTTCATTCGCGGCGTCGGCCAGCAGGACCCGGTGGCCGGATTCGAGGCCGGCGTGGGCATCTACATCGACGACGTCTACCTGAATCGGCCGCAGGGCGCGGTGCTCGAGATCTATGACGTCGAGCGCATCGAGGTGCTACGGGGTCCGCAGGGCACGCTGTATGGCCGCAACACCATCGGCGGGGCGGTCAAGTACGTGACCCGCCGCCTCGGCCGGGAGCCGGCGGCCAGCGTGCGCGCCAGCGTCGGCAGCTTCTCGCAGCTCGACCTGGTGGTCTCCGGCGAGACCCCGATCAGCGATACGGCGGCCGTTGGCGGAGCCATTGCGACGTTCAATCGAGACGGTTTCGGGACCAACCTGACCACCGGCGATGACAACTACAACAAGGACGTGGTCGCCGGGCGGGCCAGCGTCGAGTGGACCCCCACCGACACCAGCTTCATCCGCCTGGCCGGCGATTACTTCGACGACAACTCCAATCCGGTCGGCGGCCATCGCCTGATTCCCGGTCTGTTCTCCGGCGCGCCGGTGCTCGATGATGTCTACGATTCGCGCGGCGGCATGGAAGGGCGCAATTTCACCGAGGCCTGGGGCCTGAGCCTGACGGCCGAGTTCGATCTCAGGCCGGGTCTGCAGTTCAAGAGCATCACCGCCTACCGCGACAACGAAAACATCCAGCAGATCGATTTCGACGCCCTGCCGCCGGTGGACCTCGACGTCGCGACGATCTATGAAAGCGACCAGTTCAGCCAGGAATTCCAGTTCAATTTCACCGGCGACCGCTACGCCGGGATTGCCGGGGCCTATTACCTCAAGGCCAACTCCTTCGGTCCGTTCGACGTGCGCCTGTTCCAGACCGGCGACCTGATCGGTCTGCCCGGGCTGAACGCCTTTACCCTGGGGGACGTGGACACCGAGACCTGGTCGGTGTTTGCCGACGTGAGCTTCGACCTGGCCGCCTACCTCGGCCTGGACACCGGCCTGGAGCTGTCGATCGGCGGGCGCTACACCAGCGACGAGCGTTCCTCGCGCGTGCTGCGCCAGACCATGCTGGGCGCGTCCTCGTTTTTCGGCGGCGATCCCGTCGTTCTGGCCACGACCTCGGATTTCAACGGCTCGGACACCTTCGAGGAGTTCACGCCCCGCATCAGCCTGGCCTGGAAGCCGAACGCCGATCAGAACCTGTACGCCTCGTTCAGCCAGGGCTTCAAGGGCGGCGGCTTCGACCCGCGCGGCCTGACCTCGCTGGCCCCCGATCTTGACGGCGACGGCACGGTCGGTGAGGGCGACGTGTTCGAGTTCATGCGCTTCGGTCCGGAAACCGTCGACAGCTACGAGGTCGGCCTGAAATCGCGCTGGGCCGACGGTCGGGTCAACACCAGCCTGGCGCTGTTCTACAGCGACTACACCGACATTCAGGTGCCCGGCTCGATCGGGGCCGATACGAACGGTGACGGGATTTCGGACACCTTTGCCGGGGTCACGACCAACGCCGGTGCGGCGACCGTCAAGGGTGTGGAGTTCGAGATGAACGCGGTGCTGGGTCGTGATCTTGGCGCGGCGGGTGATGCCCTGATGCTCAATACCGCGATCGGCTACATCGACGCCGGTTACGACGAGTTCATCACCGCGGTCAGCGATCCGGCCACCGGCTCCACCGCGCTGGAGGACGTGGCCGACCAGCGCGTGATTCAGAACACGCCGGAGTGGACCGCGCACGCCAACCTGCGCTACGACCTCCCGGTCGGCTGGTTCAGCACCGATGCCACGGTCTCGGTCATCGGCGCCTGGTCGTATCGCAGCAAGACCAATCAGTTCGAGATTCCGTCTGCCTTCCTCGACCAGTCGGCCTACTCGCTCTACGACCTGAGCCTGGTCTGGCGTCGAGCCGACAACCGCTACGAGATCGCGCTGCACGGGCGCAATCTGGCCGACGAGGAGTACAAGGTCTCGGGCTACGTGTTCGCCACCCCGGACGGGTCGGCTTCTACGCTGGGCCTGGAAGGGGTGATGAATGCCTTCTACGGCGCACCGCGCACCGTCACCCTGACCGGTCAGATCAATTTCTAGCCCCAGGGTTTCATCGCTGACCGGCGTTCCCGGGCCCGGGGCTTGAAGCCTCGGGCCCGGTTTTCTTTGTGCGGGGCTGAGGGAATGGCTAACATGCCGGGGTGCTGACCTTGTCCACCGCTACCATCGTGCTGGCCGGCCTGGCGTGGCTGGGCCTGCTGTTCGCGGTCGCCCTGTACGGTGAGCGCGGCCGGGCGCTCACCCAGCGTGCCTGGCCGCTGATCTACTCGCTGTCGCTGGCGGTCTACTGCACGGCCTGGACGTTTTACGGCACCACCACCCAGGCGGCGCGCTCGGGCTGGCCGTTGCCGCCGACCTTCATCGGCACCATCGTGCTGTTCGTGTTCGCGTTCCCGTTCCTGCTGCGCCTGGTTCGACTGAGCAAGGCCGAGAACTCGACCAGCATCGCCGACTTCATCGCCAGCCGCTTCGGCAAGTCGTCGGTGCTGGCCGGCACCGTCACCGCGGTCGCGGTGCTGGGCATGGTGCCCTATATCTCGCTGCAGCTCAAAGCCGTGGCGATGAGCTTTGGCGCCTTGACCCTGGGCGCGGTGGGCGACAGCGAACCGACGACCTGGCTGGACCTGGCTTTTTACGTGACCTTGTTCATGGCCGTGTTCGCGATGTTGTTCGGGACCCGGCGCGCCTCTTCGACCGAGCACAACCGGGGTCTGGTCGTGGCCATGGGCTTCGAGTCGCTGCTCAAGCTCGGCGCCATGCTTGCTCTGGGCGGATTCGTGGTGTTCGGGCTCTACGACGGCCTAGGCGACCTGGCCGCGCGTACCGCCCTGCCGCCGTTTGCCAATGGCGACAGTTTTCTCACCCTCGGTCTCCTCGGCGCGCTGGCGATGTTCACGCTGCCGCATCAGTTTCATATCGGCGTGGTCGAGTGTCGCGACGAGGCCCACCTGCGCGCGGCGCGCTGGCTGTTCCCGCTGTTCCTGGTCCTGATCAGCCTGCCGATCGTGCCGCTGGCGCTGGCCGGCAACGCACTGCTGGCCGGCCAGGGCACGCCGCCGGATTTGTACGTGCTGCTGCTGCCGTTGCTGGACAGTCAGAACGGTCTGGCGCTGTTTGCGTTCCTGGGCGGCCTGAGTGCGGCCACCGGCATGGTCGTGCTGGCTTCGCTGACCCTGTCGATCATGATCGGCAACCACTGGCTGACCCCGGCCCTGGTCAACCGCGGCTGGGTCAAGGTGCGCGAGCGCGGCATCCCGGTGCGGTTGCAGCGGCGGCTGGGGATCGCCGTGGTCTTGCTGCTGGCCTACGTCTATGGCCGGCTGATCGGGACGGCAGAGCCGCTGGCCGACATCGGGGGCCTGAGTTTCTCGATGCTGGCCCAGCTCGGTCCGGCGGTGATCCTGGCCGTGTACCGTCCCGGTCTGCCGGCCGGCGCTATCCTGTGTGGCGTGCTCGCCGGTGTGCTGGTCTGGGCGTACGTGCTGTTCGTGCCCCTGCTGGCCGGTGCGTCCGCGCCCGGGTGGATCAGCGAGGGTCCGCTGGGTCTCGGCGGCCTGGCGCCGGCCCGGCTGTTCGGCCTGGGTGGGCTGGATCCGCTCAGCCGCGCGGTGCTGGTTTCGCTGGTGATCAACACGGCGGTGACCCTGCTGCTGGCCCGCTACCTGCCGGGCACCCGTCGCGGTCCGGACGCCGAGCCGCCGCTGGCGCCGGCCCTGCTGCGCCAGCTGGCAGCGCGCTTTCTGCCGAGTCGTCGGGTCGAGGTGCTGTTTGCGTCCACGGACGGGCCGGAGACTCTGGAGTCGCGCCTGGAGCTGGAGCTGGCCGCGGTGGTCGGCTCGGCCTCGGCCAGCCTGCTGCTGGATGCGGCCCGCAAGCGCACGCCGGCGCCGCTGGATACGGTCGCCGACCTGGTCGGCGAGGCCGCCGCCCAGGCGCGCTTCAGCCAGGAAGTGCTGTCCGGGGCGCTGGAGAACATGAGCCAGGGCGTGTGCGTGGTCGACCGCGACATGCGCCTGGTGGCCTGGAACCAGGCCTATCTGGCGCTGTTTTCCTACCCGGACGAGCTGATCCGCGTCGGCCGTCCCGTCGCCGACCTGCTGCGCTACAACGCCGGTCAGGGTCTGCTCGAGGGCAGCGACGAGGTCGAGGCGCGCATCCAGCGCCGACTGGCCTTCAAGCGCTCGGGTTCGCGCCATCGCATCGAGCGGCCGTGGCCGGACGGCCGGATCATCGAAATCCGCGGCAACCCGATGCCCGGCGGCGGCTTCGTGGCGACCTTCAGCGATGTCACGGCCTTTCGCAAGACCGCCGAGGAACTGCGCCAGGTCAACGAGACCCTGGAGCAGCGGGTGCTGGCGCGAACGGCGGAACTCGAGCAGGCCAAGGTCGAAGCCGAGCGCGCCTCGGAGGCGAAGACCCGCTTCCTCGCGGCGGTCAGTCATGACCTGGTTCAGCCGCTCAACGCGGCGCAACTGCTGACCCATTCGCTCAAGGACCAGCTTTCCGGCCATCCCGGTCGCGAGCCGCTCGGGCAGATCAGCGGTGCGCTGGCAGCGACCGAGCGTCTGCTCGAAGGCCTGCTCGACATTTCGCGCCTGGATGCCGGTGGCCTGCAGCCGCGGGTGACCCGTTTTCCGCTCGACGAGTTGTTTGCCCAGCTCTACGGCGAGTTCTCGGTCCTGGCGCGCCAGCGCGGACTGCGCCTGGATTATGTCCCGACCCGAGTGTGGGTCGAAAGCGACCCGCAACTGCTGCGCAGGATTCTGCAGAATTTCCTCTCCAATGCCGTGCGCTACACCCGCAGCGGCCGGATCCTGATCGGTGCGCGCCGCCGCGCCGGGCAGGTACTGGCCGGGGTCTGGGATACCGGTGAAGGCATTGCCGAGCATCAGCGCGCCGAAATCTTCGAGGAATTTCGCCGGCTCGACGCCGACCAGCATGCCCCGGGGCTCGGGCTGGGGCTGGCGATTGCCGATCGCATGGCCCGCCTGCTCGGACACGAACTGATCCTGCGCAGCCAGCCGGGACGGGGAGCGATGTTCGGCGTGTGCGTGGGCACTGTCGCGCCGGTCCAGACCGCCCCCGGTCTGCGCGCCATCGAGGCCGAGCCGGCCCTGGCATCGGTGCTGGTGGTCGACAACGACGCGTCGATGCTGCAGTCGCTGGACGCGCTTCTGACCGGCTGGGGCTTCGAGGTCGATACCTCGCCGGGCGCCGAGCACGCCGAATCGCTGGCCGCTGAAAACGTCTTTGCCCTGCTGCTGCTGGACTACCATCTGGACGGGGGCGAGACCGGGCTGGCCCTGCTGCGGCGCCTGCGCGCCGGCGGCTGCCGCGCGCCGGTCATCCTGATCAGCGCCGATCACACCGCCGATCTGAAGAACGCCGCGGCCGAGGCCGGCTGCGATTTGCTGCACAAACCGCTACGGCCGCTGGCCCTGCGCTCGCTGATCAACCGACTCATCGCCGAACCCCTATAATGGCGCGACTGATTCGCATATGCCCGACCACGGGCCCGGAACCCCGCTCATGCTGTATGAAAACGTCGTCATCAAGTCCGTCGCCGCCATCGAGGCACCGCACACCATCGCCAGCGAGGAGGTCGGCGAGCGTCTGGCGCCCACGCTCAAGCGCCTGGGCGTGCCCGGCAATCCGCTGATCGACCTGGCCGGCATCCACGAGCGACGACTGTGGGACGTGGGCATGAAGCCCTCCGATGGCGCCACCCTGGCCGCGCGCGAGGCGCTCGCCCGGGCCGACATCGATCCCAAGCAGGTCGGCATTCTCATCAACACCTCGGTGTGTCGCGACTTCCTCGAGCCCTCGACCGCCTGCCTGGTCCACGGCAACCTCGAGCTGTCCGAGACCTGCGAGAGCTTCGATGTCGGCAATGCCTGCCTGGCTTTTGTCAACGGCATGAACATCGCCAGCCAGATGCTCGAGCGCGGCGAGATCGACTATGCCCTGATCGTCAACGGCGAAAACAGCCGCGAGATCAACGAGCACACGATCGAACGCCTGCGCCAGCCCGACGTCACCGAGAAGCAGTTTCGGGCCGAGTTCGCCAGCCTGACCCTGGGCTCGGGTTCGGCGGCCATGGTGATGACGCGCGCCGATCTGCATCCGGAAGGCCACCAGTACCGCGGCGGCGTGGCGCGCGCTGCCACCCAGTTCAACATGCTCTGCCGCGGCTGGAACCACCAGATGTGGACCGACACCAAGACCCTGCTGGTCGAGGGCATGAAACTGGCCACCGTGACCTTCACCGCGGCCCGCACCGTGCTCGGCTGGGTGGTCCAGGAGCTTGACCACGTGGTCATCCACCAGGTCTCCAAGGCCCACACCGAATCGGTCATTCGCGCTTTCGGCGCCAAGCCCGAAACCGTCCACCGCATCTTCCCGCGCCTGGGCAACATCGGCCCGGCCTCGATCCCGACCGTGCTGGCCAACATTGTCGACAACGGCAGCGTCAAGCGCGGCGACCGCATCGCGCTGATGGGGATCGGCTCGGGGCTGAACTGCGCGATGTCGGAAGTGGTTTGGTGATTGGAACGGGTTACGGTTTACGGTTTACGG
>JAWLFD010000106.1:0-7995 GCA_041685745.1 Wenzhouxiangella sp. | reverse complement strand
GCCCGATGTGATCCTGATGGACGTCGGCCTGCCCGGTCTGTCGGGCCTGGAAACCACCGAGCGAATCCTCAAGACCCAGCCTGATGTCCGGGTGATCGTCCTGACCGCCCACGCCGAGCCGCCGTTGCCGGCCCGGCTCCTCGACATCGGAGCCAGCGGCTACCTGACCAAGGGCGCCAGTGCCGATGAGCTGCTTTCCGCGGTCCAGGCCGTGCATCGCGGCGAGCGCTACATCGGCTCCGAGATCGCCCAGCAGCTGGCCCTTTCGCTTCTGCCCGGCACGCCGGCTTCGCCGTTTCAGGAGCTGACCGGTCGCGAACTCGAGGTCACCCTGATGCTGATCCAGGGCATGAAGGCAAATTCGATTGGTGAAGTGCTCAAGCTCAGCCCCAAGACCGTGGCCACGCACAAGTACCGGATCTACGACAAGGTCGGGGTGCGCAACGAGGTCGACCTGTTGCGCCTGGCCATTCGCTACGGCCTGTTCAACCCGGAGGCCTGAGCCAGGCGGACCATCCGCCCGGCACAGCTTGCTGGTTCACGAGCCGGGCTTTTGTTCCTTTTCGCCGTTGGCAAGACGATAGATTCCGTCTTCCCCGCGAATGGATTCGGGTCGGTCGGTATGGTCCTCGCGACTTTTTCCCTTGGTTTCGGGCCGGGCATGGTCCTCTTCGCGACTTTTTTCCTTGGCTCCGGGCCGGCCATGGTCCTCTTCGCGACTTTTTTCCTTGGTTCCGGGCCGGGCATGGTGCGCTTCGCGGCTTTTCTCTGCAGTCTTGCCGCCGTCCGGGGCGCCGCCGTCCTTTCCGCCGGACTGGACCGGCGCGGGGCTTTCGCTGCGTACCGGTGGCGAGGACTTCGTTTCATGCTCGAGTCGGCGCGGTGTCGGCTGCAGCTTGGTCGAACCGGCGCCTGAGTCGGCGGGAGGCCTGGGCGCGGCTTGTGCGTCCGGCGCGGAAGGCGCAGGCGTTTGTGCGGCCGCTCCGGAATCGGGTTTGCGACTGTCCGCGCGGTCTTCCGAGCCGCCGCTGTCGTTGCTTTCGGGGGTTGCTGCCGGAGACGTCGAGGTCTCTTTGCTGCTGCGCCTCTTCTTGCCGCCGCGCCGCCGCCGCTTCTTGCGCGGCGGATTCTCGCTGTCGGCCTGTGCCGGCTGATCCTGTTCCTTCTGGACCGTCTTGTCCGGCCCCTGCGGGTCGGACGCCTTTCCGCGGTTGCCGGTCTTTTTCTTCTTTTTGCGTTTCCTGCCCCCGCCGCCGGCATCGTTTTGCGTCTGGGCGTCTTGCTTCGGCTTGTCTTTCGCCTCCGCCTTGCCGCGCGACACGTCGCGCTTGCTCGAGCGGGTCTCGGTTCGGGCAGCGCGCCGCTTGCCGCTCTGGTCCTGACCGGATTTGCGATCGGACCCGGCAGATCCGGTACCGAACAATGAGGCAATACCGGCCATCAGCGAATTCCAGAAGGCCGAAAATCCGGACGGTTCCGGGGGCCGCTCGGGTGCCGGCGTGGCCGGCCTGATGCCGCTGACCGCAGCCTCGGCAGGACGTGGTGTGCCCTCTGCCTCGCGCGCCGCCGTGGGCGTCATCTCGCTCTCATCGCCCTTGGGCAGGGCATAGCTGGGGGCTTCCATGGATTCGCTGCCGCGCAATCGCTGGATTTCGAAACGCGGCGTCTCCAGCCATCGATTGGCGACGATGGTGATCGGCAACTTGTTGCGGCGCTCCAGGTCGGCCATGACGCCACGTTTTTCGTTGAGCAGAAAATTGGCGACTTCCGGCGGGGCCTGGACAATGACGCGCGAGGTGTGATCCTTCATCGCCTCCTCCTCGGCCAGACGGAGAATGGCGAGGGCCAGCGACTCCACCGACCGGATCGAACCGTAGCCGTCGCAGCGCGGGCAGGTGATGTGGCTGGACTCGCCCAGCGACGGGCGCAGTCGCTGACGCGACATCTCCAGCAGGCCGAAGCGCGAAATGCGACCGATCTGGACCCGCGCCTTGTCCATGCGCATCGCGTCGCGCAGGCAGTTTTCGACCTGGCGCTGGGCGTCCTTGCTGAGCATGTCGATGAAATCGATGACGATCAGGCCGCCCAGGTCGCGAATCCGGAGCTGGCGGGCGATCTCCTCGGCCGCTTCCATATTGGTCTGCAGCGCCGTTTCCTCGATGTCTGCGCCCTTGGTCGCGCGGGCGGAGTTGATGTCGATGGACAGCAACGCTTCGGTGTGATCGATGACCACCGCGCCGCCGGAGGGCAGGCGCACCTCGCGGGCGAAGGCCGACTCGATCTGACTTTCGATCTGGTAGCGGGAAAACAGCGGGGTGTCGTCGCGGTAGGCCTTGAGCTTGCGCAGATTGTGCGGCATGACCTGCTGCATGAACTCGCGCGCGTCTTCGAACACGCGATCGTCGTCGATCAGGATTTCACCGATGTCTTCGCGCAGGTAATCGCGCAGGGCGCGGATGATGAGGTTGCTTTCCTGGTAGATCAGGAAGGGTGCAGGGCGTGTCTTGGCCGCCTCCAGGATCGCCGTCCACAATTGGAGCAGGTAATCCAGGTCCCACTGCAGTTCTTCCTGCTCGCGCCCGACACCGGCGGTGCGCACGATCAGCCCCATGCCGTCGGGGACTTCAACCTGCTTGAGCGTATCGAGAATCTCCTTGCGCTCGTCGCGCGAGATCTGGCGCGAGACACCCCCGGCGCGCGGGTTGTTGGGCATCAGCACCATGTAGCGTCCGGCCAGGCTGATGAAGGTGGTCAGCGCCGCACCCTTGGTGCCGCGCTCTTCCTTGTCGACCTGGACGATGACTTCCTGCCCGGCCCGCACGGCTTCCTTGATTTCGACCCGATTGCCTTCGTCCAGGGCTTTCTTTGCGCTCTCGGAGAAGTACTCCCGGGCGATCTCCTTCATCGACAGGAAGCCGTGCCGTTCCGAGCCGAACTCGACGAAGCAGGCGTCGAGACTGGGTTCGACCCGGGTAATCTTGCCCTTGTAGATGTTGGATTTCTTCTGTTCCTGCGCCGGTACCTCGATATCGAGATCCAGCAGGCTCTGGCCATCGGCGATGGCGACACGCACCTCTTCGGGTTGCGTTGCGTTGATCAGCATGCGTTTCATTGTTGTTGATTCCTCCGCCGTTCCAGCCGCCGAGCGGACCGGAACCGGTGACGGAGACATCCTGCTCGTCAGATCGCCCAAAGCCGCGGACACTGTCCGTGCGCTATCGATCGGCGATCGTCTGGACGCAGTACCTGATGGAACTGTCGTTCGGCAGGCGCGGTGCGCGACGGACTGAAACCGCCGTCAACCCGCGCCATGCTCGGTCGCGCCCGCTTTGGGCCGGCGTGACCGCCAAGATGTCTTTCTTCACCAATCCCGGCGCTCCGCGCTTCTTGCCGGCTGCCGGGAACGGGCTGATTGTTGAGTTCATGCCGGCATTCGGCCGGCCTGTGCTTGTTTTTTGTCTCCGGAGACAATGATTCCGGATTGGTCGTGAAACCGCGCCGGGCGCTGGCTGCACGTTCGAAGCGTTCTCGTTCAAGGCGGCGGCTCGGCCGGTTTTGCCCGCCGGCAGAGGCAGTGCCGCTGCGCTCCGGCAGCCGGAGCGTTACGGCGTGCAGGCATCCGACGGCCCCATCGCCGACCTTCAACCCTGCTATGTTATCACTTGCACCATCCGGGCGATAGGGCACATTGATGAGTTTCTTCTTGCAGCGCGAGTACTTATGAGCTCCGAAAGAATCGCGTCACAGGTGCGCCACGTTCGGGTGCCGGCCGATCACGGTGGTCAGCGGCTGGACAATTTCCTGGTCGGTCTGCTTGACGGCGTTCCGCGCAGTCTGGTCTACAGGCTGGTTCGCACCGGTCAGGTCCGGGTCAATGGCGGGCGAGCCAAGCCGATGAAAAAGCTCCGGGCGGGCGATGAGGTGCGTATCCCGCCGGTTTCGGTCAAGCCGGCCGGGCCGGCGACGGTGCCTGCCGGCCTGGTGGCCGAAGTTCGGTCACGGATCGTTGCCCGGACGACCGAGTTGTGCGTGATCGACAAACCGGCCGGGCTTGCCATGCACGGTGGCTCGGGACTGTCGTTCGGGCTGATGGACGTGGTGGCAAGAATCTCGCCGGAGTGGCGGCCGGTTCATCGCCTGGATCGCGCCACCAGCGGACTGGTGGTGCTGGCGTGCCGCCATCAGGCGCTGGTGGCTCTGCAGCGCTGTTTCGCCCGCCGCCAGGTCGACAAGCGCTACCTGGCCCTGCTCACCGGCCAGCCCGGCGAGGACGCATTCACGGTCGATCGGCCGCTGAAGAAAATTCGCGACGCCAGCGGACAGCACCGGGTCATCGCCGACGACCAGGGCCAGCCCGCTCGTTCTCACTTCCGGGTGCTGGAGCGCCTGGCCGGTCATGCCTACGTCGAGGTGCGGATCGAAACGGGGCGAACGCATCAGATTCGCGCCCACGCCGCAACGATCGGGCATGCCGTGGCCGGCGACTCACGCTACAATGCCGACTCATCTCCGGCCGGCCTCAAGCGCCTGTTTCTGCATGCGCATTGCCTGCGTCTGCCGTGGCCGGAGGATCAGCTTTTCAGCGCGCCGCTGCCGGAAGAACTGAGCACGGTGCTGCAGTCACTGCGCCGGCACGACGACCAGGATTGACCGAACTTCATGTATCAACCCCTGCCCCTGTTTGTCGGCCTGAGGTATCTGCGCGCCAAGCGCAGGAATCATTTCATCTCCTTCATTTCGCTCATCTCGATGGCCGGCATCGGCTTGGGCGTGATGACTCTGATCACGGTCCTGAGCGTCATGAACGGGTTCGAGCGAGAGTTGCGCGAACGCATTCTCGGCATGGTCTCGCACGCCACCATCCAGGGCTATGACGGTCGTTTCCCCGACTGGCGCGAGGTCGTCGACATGGCTCGGGCGCAACCGCGCGTGCTCGGCGCCGCCCCGTTCGTGGAACAGGAGACGATGCTGCGCGCGCGTCGCACCGCCGGGGCAATGATTCGCGGGATCGATCCGGCGGCCGAACCGCAGGTCTCGGATATCCTGGAAATGATGAGTTCCGGAAGCCTGGACAGTCTGCAGCCCGGCGGCTGGCAGGTCGTGCTGGGCATTGGCCTGGCCAACCGACTGGGCGTGGGCCCGGGCGATTCGGTGACGATTTTCGCGCCCGAAATCCGGGCCACGCCGGGCGGCGTCATCCCGCAGGTTCGGCGTTTCGAAGTCAGCGGCCTGTTCGAAGCCGGGGTGCACGAGTACGACACGGCCCTGGCGCTGATCCACTATCAGGACGCCCAACGCCTGTTTCGACTGGGCGAGGACATCAGCGGCATCCGCCTGAAGCTCGACGACATGATGCGGGCGCGCTGGATCGCGCGCGATATCAGCGCCGAGCTGCCGGGGCTGTATCAGGTGCGCGACTGGACCCAGCAGCACGCCAACTTCTTCCGCGCCGTCCAGACCGAGAAGACGGTGATGTTCATCATCCTGTCGCTGATCATCGCGGTGGCGGCCTTCAACATCATCTCCACCCTGGTGATGGTGGTGACCGACAAGCAGGCCGATATCGCGATCCTCAAGACCATGGGGATGACGCCGCGACGGGTGATGGCCGTGTTCATGATCCAGGGGTCGCTGATCGGCGTGATCGGCACCCTGATCGGCGTGGTCGCCGGCATCGCGCTGGCGTTGAACGTGGAGTCGGTGGTCGCGGCCATCGAAAACCTGATGAGCATCGAATTTCTGTCTGCCGAGGTCTACTACATCAGCGACCTGCCGTCGGAGCTGCGGGCCGGTGACGTGTTCCGGTTTGCCGGTCTGGCGCTGGTGTTGTCGTTGCTGTCGACGCTTTACCCGGCCTGGCGCGCGGCGCGCACCGAGGCGGTCGAGGCGCTGCGCTATGAATAGTGCGGAAAGCGTGGTCCGCTGCCGCGGCCTGGTCAAGACCTTTTCCCAGGGGCCGGCCGAAGTGCGCGTGCTGACCGGCGTGGATTTCGACGTGGCGCCCGGCGAACGGCTGGCCATTGTCGGCGCCTCCGGGGTGGGCAAGAGCACCCTGCTGCATCTGCTGGGCGGGCTGGATCAGCCGACTTCGGGAACGGTCTGGGTCGCCGGCGAGGACATGGGGTCGGCCGACGAGCATCGTCGCGCCATGATCCGCAACCGCTCGCTGGGTTTCATCTATCAGTTTCACCATCTGCTGGCCGAATTCAGCGCGCTGGAAAACGTGGCCATGCCCCTGCTGATTCGCGGCGACGGTGCGGTCGAAGCCGGCCGGCAAGCAGCCGAGCTGCTCGAGCGCGTCGGTCTGGGCCAGCGCCTGCACCACAAGCCCGGAGAGTTGTCGGGCGGCGAGCGTCAGCGCGCCGCCGTTGCCCGGGCGTTGATCAATCGCCCGGCGTGCGTGCTGGGCGACGAGCCGACCGGCAACCTGGACGAGCGCAACGCCGACCAGATCCACGGTCTCATGCTGGAGCTCAACCGGGAGATGCAGACCAGCATCGTCCTGGTTACCCACGACCTGCAGCTGGCACGGCGCATGGACCGGCGCCTGGAAATGACCGGCGGAACGCTGCGTCCGCTGGACTGAACGCCGGTCGTGGACTGGCGTCACGGGTTTGCCTTTGCCGCCGGTGCCCTGATCGCGGTGACTTGTCCAGTGCTGCCGCCGGTCTGGCTGCTCGCCGGAATGGGCGGGTTCGCGCTGCTGGTCTCGGTCCGCTACCGCCGCGCGCGGATGGCGGCTGCGCTGGTGCTGGGGGGATGCTGGTTCCTGCTGCACGCGAACCTGCAACTGGCGCAAAACTGGCCCGCCGAGCGGGCGGGTGCGGAGGTGACCGTCAGCGGGCGGATCGTCGGGCTGCCGGAGCGGCAGGGTGATCGGCTGCGATTCATCCTGGCGCCGGTCCAGGTGTCGACCGAACAGATGCCCGAGCGCATTCAGGTTGTCTGGTATCGGCCGCGCGAGTACCTGCGTCCCGGGGATACCTGGCGCTTCGACCTGCGTCTGTATCCGCCCGATGGACGTCTGAACCCGGGGTCTTTCGACCTGACAAGGCATTTGTGGTCGCTGGGCATCACGGCGACGGCCTCGGTGTCGGGACAGGCCGAGCGCGTTGCCGGCCCCGGCTGGCCGGGGGCGGTGGATCGCCAGCGCCAGTACCTCGGCGAGCGCCTGCAGGCAGAAACCACGGATCTGGACAACGCGGCGCTGCTGCGTGCGCTGGGCCTGGCCGACCGCAGTGCGATCGGGCCGGAGCTGCGCGAACTGCTGCAGCGCACGGGGACAGCCCATCTGCTGGCGATTTCCGGCCTGCATATCGGCATGGTGGCCGGCCTGGCGGGATTCCTGGGCGGCTGGCTGCTGAGTCCTCTTCTGCTGCTCAACTCCAGCCTGGATCGACGTCGGATCGCCGTCATCGTCGGTCTTCTGGCCGGCCTGGGCTACGCCTGGCTGGCCGGATTCACGCTGCCGACGGTCCGCGCCCTGATCATGCTGGCGGTGGCGGGAAGCGCGCTGTCGCTGCGGCGCGGGGTGCAGCCGGCCCACGCCCTGCTGCTGGCGCTGCTGGCCGTGCTCGTGCTCGATCCCATGGCGCCGCTGGCGACCGGCTTCTGGCTGTCGTTCAGTGCCGTCGCCGTCCTGGTGTGGGCGTTTGCCTGGCGGCCGGCGCGAGCGGGGCAGGGCTGGCTGCGCGGCCTGGTGCTGGCGCAGCTGGTGATCGGGATCGGCCTGCTGCCGCTCAACGTCGGCGTGTTCCAGCAGTCCATTCCCGGCGCCTTGCCGGCCAATCTCGTCGCCATTCCGATGGTCGGTTTCTGGATTCTGCCGCTGCTGCTGGCGACCCTGCTGTCGATGCTGCTCGGTCTGCCGGCCGATGGGCTGATCGCGGCGACGGAGCCGGGCCTGCAGCTCCTGCTGGCGGTGCTGGAATGGCTGGAAGGACAGCCCTGGAGCCATCGACACGTCGCCGGGGCCGGGCTGCTTGCGGTCGTCCT